>DASWJH010000033.1 GCA_036397255.1 Nitrospiria bacterium | reverse complement strand
GTCATTCTGTGGTTGAAGCCTTTGAAGTATTAGAGGTTCCTGCAAAATCCAGTTCGTCATTCCCGAATGTTTTTATCGGGCCCGCCTGCCGGCAGGCAGGAATCCAGGATTCAAAAAATCAACATCTTCTGGATTCCCGCTTTCGCGGGAATGACGGGAAGGGCCTGGATTTTCGCTTTCCCCTGCTTGCAAGTGTCCTCCGGACAGGCGGGTAATGACAAAATTTACCCACTCACTTCCACGATGAGCCACTTTTTATTGAAGGTTTTAAATGACAGCTAAAAAGATCGGTGTCTGGATTCTTCAAATCGTATTAGGTGGTTTTTTCGTCCTTGCAGGTGGAACAAAACTGGCCGGGAGTGAGGAAATCGTCAAGGGGTTTCAGGCGTGGGGATTCAGCGAAGTTTTCCTTTTTTTTATCGGTGCTGCAGAAGCCCTTGGGGGTTTTGCACTCCTATTCCCTCCGGTTTCAACCTTGTCGGCAATGGGTTTAATGGTCATTATGGTCGGGGCGGCCTATACCCACCTTTCCAATGGAGATGGTATTTCTGCCACCATGCCTGCAACCATTTTATTCTTTCTTCTTACACTGCTGTCCTATTTGCGGTGGGACTCTCTTGGACGTTTTCTAACCATGAAAAAAAAGTAACTACCCTTCCAATCCTTTCCCATGGATAAAGTGCCTCAAAAAATCTTGATTACCGGAATCCCAGGTATTGGGAAAACAACGGTAATTCAAAAAGTAGCCAAATGTTTACAAAATATGAACCCGGTTGGGTTTTACACGGGGGAAATCCGGGAGAAAAAAAGCCGGGTGGGATTTAAAGCCGTTAGTTTGGGTGGGGGCACCCAAACCCTTTCACACGTCCAGTTTGGGGGATCTTTCAGGGTAGGTCGTTATGGGGTAGATGTGAAAGGGTTCGAGGAATTTTTAGAAAACCTTGACCTATTAAAAAGTCAGTCCGATTTGGTGATCATTGATGAGATTGGGAAGATGGAATGCCTGTCAGCAAAATTTAATGCTCTGATTGTTTCTTTATTTGAATCCCAAAAAAACATTCTGGCCACCATTGCCAAAAAAGGAGGAGGGATGATCCAAAGAATTAAGAATCATCCAAATTGTTTGATTTTTGAAGTTCAAATAAAGAATAGAGATAAGGTAGTGGAAGATATCGTCAATCGAGTCTCATAACCGGTTCAGGGTTTTTTAAGTGTGTGGTGTTACCTTTTGTAACCAAAAAACCACCGATTGGTCGTTTTTCCTATGTTTTTTACCGTATGGGATGTTCCGGCGGGAATGACGATTTCCTCTCCGATTTCACAGTGGATCCTTTTTCCCCGCATTTCCAATTCCAACTCCCCATCCGCCAGAATTAAAAGTTCATCGTTTTGGTGAATGAAATCGGACCAGACCTGCCCCGGAGAATCGGTAAATATCCCGAAACTGAACCCTCGGGATTTCCAGTTTTCGGAAACTTTTTGGTGGTA
Source organism: Nitrospiria bacterium (assembly GCA_036397255.1). Taxonomy (NCBI): domain Bacteria; kingdom Pseudomonadati; phylum Nitrospirota; class Nitrospiria; species Nitrospiria bacterium. The sequence continues at coordinate 3,747 of DASWJH010000033.1, read as the reverse complement.
AATATCAGTTTCTTTCCAATTTCCTCGGTGTTTGTGGTGTCCTTCGGTAGGTTATGGTTTTTTTTCCCCCGGTCGGTCTGGTTGGAGGCGAATACCTTTGGCGTGAATAACTGTGGTAATTTTATTATATAAGATTAAATAGGTCACAATGTTTAAATCGATACGAACATCAAATACATAATCCACTTGATAGCGGTCCTTAGCATCTGAAATAGCCTGCGCGATACCTCTGTCCCCAAATTCAACCTTAAAGCCGCTGGTTGGGTCAAGGGCCCCCCGGAAAGAAAAAGGAAAATAAATAAAAAGTGCGGAGCTTTTACCTTCTACCTCTATGATTTCATTAGCTTCAATCAATTCTAATATATCTAAGTGTCTAAGAGATGGATATGAAAAAGGAGTTGTAACATTTTGAAATACCGGAAAACCCCTTTGAAGAAACAAAAGTGGATTCGGGATCTTTCCAGGCCCAGGGGGACCAAACCCCCAAGAAGATGGGGTAAAAGTTAATGTTAAAAAAACAACAAGCACCCCTTTAAGAATAATTTTCATTTTTTTAATTTGCTACCTTTGCCCTTAGAATCGTGGTTTGACTTCCATATAAGTAGAGGATGTTAAAAATTTTTATATCTGTTTTAACATCATAGACTTCTTTTACCTCAAATCCAGCAGTTTCCTTTGCATTTTTCAATGCAGCGTCCAAACCACTATTTCCCCAAGAAATAAGGGAGAACAAAATTGTATGTGACTTTGATTGTCCTGTGATCTCTTTTTCTTCAAGGGTTAGATCTTTAACATCCAAACGGGTATTGGAAACCCAGGTTAATGGAAGCGTAGTATTTACGTATAGGCACCCTCCTAGGCTAAACATAAGGACGGATAATACAATTGCCTTTAAAACACGGCTAAGAATCAATAAACTCATGGTTTCCTCTCTCTGATTTTTGTTGAAATTAGAAATGATGTCTTTATTCTCCTTCGGCAGGGATATCTTTAAAGATTAGCGGTCTTTTGAAATTGGGTCAAGGGAATAAAGGATACTATGGTTTGGTGAAATTGGGTTCAAAAAAGGTTAGGATCAGGGCCTTCTTTTCGCTATACTAAACGAGTATGAAATTATTTCTGGTTAGACATGGGGAAGCCAAATTAGAAAGCGAAGACCCTGAAAGGTCTCTTACCGAGAAAGGGCGAATGGAGGCTGAGAGGATTTCCCAATGGGCGGGAAAATCAGGCATTAAGGTAAAGGAGATTCGCCACAGCGGGAAAAAACGGGCAGAACAAACTGCTGAAATTATAAGTAAAAGGATCCATCCTCCCAAGGGTGTGATCCGGGTCACCGGAATTTCCCCAAACGATGATCCTTTTCCTATTGCTAATTTGATTGATCAAGAAGATGAACCCCTCATGTTGGTGGGGCATCTTCCTTTTTTAAGCCGACTGGCCAGCCATCTTTTAATGAATAATTCTAACTGTTCTCTGTTGCAATTTCCAACCGCAGGAATGGTTTGTTTGGAAAAGATTGAAAGGCAATGGAGCTTAGCCTGGGCCATCACACCGGATTTGGTTTAACTTTAATTTGAGAGGGATAAATATGGGGTTTACCAAAAAGTTTTTTTATTTTGTTTTTTTAAGTTTTTTACCTGTCATTCCAACCTATGGGCAAGAAGAGGCTAATCCGGTTCCAACCGTTCTAGAAGTTCTCGAACAGGCCAAACAAGCAGCGAAAACCATACCAGATAAGGAATTGAGGACCCACGCCCTTCGGGACGTGGCATTGGTTCAATTAAAAGCCGGTGAAAATAATGCGGCTGCTCAAACCTTCAAGGAGGCGGTTCAGGCGGCGGGAGGTATTGAAGACGAACGGAAAAAAGGACAGGCTTTACACACCTTAACCATGTTTCGGGCCAAGGAGGGGGATTTTACAGGGGCCCTTCAAACGGCGGGGTCCATTCAGGATTTAAAAACCAAGGGTGCCGCTTTGTCCGCAATCGCCGCGGCACAGTCCAGAAGGGGGGATTCAGGGGGGGCTGAGAAAACCTTCGGGGATGCTCTTCAGGCGGTGAACGGTATTCAAGATAGAAGGATCAAGGTGGGAGCATTGCAGGCGGTGGCTACCGCTCAAGCAAGGGCGGGAGATCTGATCGGGGCTTTGAAAACCGTAGAAGCCATAGAAGATGAAAAAGTAAGATTTTCGACCCTCCAGCAGATTGCAAAATCCCAAGCGGTTGTGGGAGATCTGGTCGGAACCACTCAAATTGTGAATAGCATCCAGGATGAAAAAGAAAAAGACCAAGCCTTAGGAAGTGTGGTCATCGCAAAATTTACCAAAGGAGATATATCGGGTGCGCTCCAAACGGCAATGGCCATTAAAGACCCTTTGGCGAAAAATGATGCTCTGCGCCATGTGGCTGTTGCACAAGCCAACAAAGGGGATATCCCGGGGGGAATGAAAACTATTTCCAGCATCGAAGTGGGTAATGCTCAGTTCCAAGCCTTGATGGGAATAGCAAGGGCCCAGGCCAGGGCAGGGGATATCCCAGGCGCACTTCAAACCGCTGGAACCATCCAGAATGAACCCACCAAGGAAAGGGCTCTGGGAGAAATAGCGCGGGGGCAAGCGGGGAAAGGGGATATACAAGGGGCCCTTCAAACGATTTCCGCGATTCAGACGGATGCCTTTAAAAATGCTGCCTGGGTTGAAATTGTCCGAGCCCAAACCCGAGCGGGAAATACACCAGAGGCTTTGAAAACAGCCTCTTCCATTGGAAACCAGGCGGTGATGAATCAAGCCCTGGGGGAGATTGCAAAAATTCAAGCTCAGCAAGGAAACGTTACGGGGGCCTTGGATCAACTCGATGCTCTTCAGGACCCCATTCAAAAGAGCCTGGTCTTGAAGGTCATTGCAAGTATACAATCCAATGGAAATGATATCGTTGGTGCAAGGCAAACAGCCGGAAAAATTCAAGACCACGGCTTAAGGAGTCAATCCTTTAAGGAAATTATTAAAAAACAGGCTAAAAGAGGTGATATCCCAGGCGCCCTGGGGTGGGTCAAACAGCAAAACTCTCCTCAGGTCAAGGTCTATAGTCTTTTAGGGATTGCCGAGGCCATGTTAGGAAAATAAAAAAATGGTTTTTTCCTATTACAATAGGTTGACGGTTAAGCAAAAGCGAATTTATCAGGAAAGCGACCGTATTACTTCCGTTCCGTTACCGGAGGTTAAACACCTTTATCCCTATGTAATGGCCCTTTCCAATGCCCTTCGATCCGAAAATCGAACGGAAACGGAACAATCCAGTCAAAAACTTGTATCCTGTTTAACTTCCGCTTTGAAGGTTTCTTCAGTCCGGGTAAAGGTTCTTGCCAAACGCCCTTCCCGAACCTGGGGTGAACTCCATGGACTTTATGAAGACTCGAATGATAATAGCGTTCCTGTCATTACCGTCTGGATGCGGACTGCACAGCGGCGCCAGGTGGTTGCCTTTAAAACATTCCTTCGAACATTGCTCCATGAATTAGGACACCATTTAGATTATAAACTTTTGCGCTTGGGAGATTCCCTCCATACGGAGGGTTTTTATAAAAGAGAGTCCAGCCTTTTGCACCAATTATTTAGAGTCTGTATTTTAACATTCAACTTGCTGAATTTGCGTTGAAAAAGTATAGTAGGGAAACAAAATCAGCAAGGAGGATCAATGGAGCTTTTGAACGAACTTTCTTTCACGCTTGAGAAACCGCACTGGGCGGTCA
>DASWJH010000032.1 GCA_036397255.1 Nitrospiria bacterium | reverse complement strand
TCTTCTGGATTCCCGCTCCCCGATAGAGGCATTCGAGGACAGGTTTCGCGGGAATGACGGGAAGGGCCTGGATTTTCGCTTTCCCCTGCCTGCAAGTGCCCGCCGGACAGGCGGGTAATGACAAAATTTACCCACTCACTTTCACGATGAGCCTTAATTTTAATATCCGTATTTCCCATTTTCTTTTCCGTGGCTTCTGCTTCGGAAATGGAGCATTTTCATAAATTTTCAATCGTATCGGTAGATAAAATTTCCGGTGATTCAATTTCCTTAAAAACAGAAAAGGGCGGGGAAAGATCCTTAAGCATCAAGGAAACTGAAAAAGAAGGGATTTTTAATTTAAAGGAGGGGGATAAGCTGTATTTGGAAATTGATGAGGGAAACCAGATTGTAGATATTGACCGGTTAACCGCAGAGGGACATTTAGATCATCCCGAAGATCACCAAACCGTCATTGGGGAGTTGGTTCGATACGAAAAGGCTAATAGGGAGGTAATGATCCGGGTTGAAGGGGGCCAAATCTTATAAAATGAAAGATGCCGCCGCCACCAAAATGAATAATGTTAAGAAGGGGACCAAAGTGATGTTAGAAATTGATGAGGAAAACCACCTCGTTAATGATTTTATTGTAAGTGAAAATTAAAGGAAAGTGGCTTTTTTTTGTAAGAAAATTGTGCAAGCGGGGATGGAGATTTGAAAAATAAAGGGTACAAGGTTCTAGGGTTACTCGCCGGTTTTTTCACGTTGGTTTTTAATTTTTCAACTCTCTCATTTGGGGCCAAGCCTGATTCGGGAATGGGAAGGGTTATTTATGAGGAAAACTGTATCCCCTGCCATGGGGCCAGAGGAAGAGGAGATGGGGTTACTGGAAAGTTTTTAAAACCCCCTCCCTCTAACTTAACGAGTCCGGAGAGTAGGGGAAAGGCCAGGAAAGAAACCATGAAGGTGGTCAAGAATGGAAAGTGAAATATGCCTGCCTTTAAAGATAGACTTTCGGAAAAAGAGATTACGGATGTTTTGGAATACATTGGTCATTGTCTTCCCAAAGACAGGTGTTAAGAAAGTATTTTAAAATTCGAAAACCGGTTTCAAGTAGGAGAGGCTTCTTTCGGTGCATAAAACCGGATGAAACATCCCGGTGGATTGAAAACCTGCGGGAACTTTTAAATCGGGTTTCAAAGAAACTAAATGACGCTGAATCAAATATTTTATGAAGGTAGATCCTCATTCTGGGGATAGGGTGGCCATGGTTATGGGCTCATCGGTTTCCCTTTGGCCTAAGGGGTTAGAGAAAAAAAACATAAAATAAAACGCCTATGGTTTAGAAACCGTCTTTTCAAATTCTAGAATTTCCAGCGTGGTTTTCATGACGGCATCCGGATTTAGGGAGATACTGTCGATTCCTTCTTCTACCAGAAATTGGGCAAATTCGGGGTAATCACTGGGGGCCTGCCCGCAAATTCCAATTTTCTTTCCTTTTTCTTTTGCCTTTTGAATGACCTGTGAGATCATGGCCTTTACCGCAGGGTTACGCTCATCAAAAACCGGGGCTACGATTTCCGAATCCCGGTCTACTCCAAGAATCAACTGTGTGAGGTCATTTGAGCCGATGGAAAATCCGTCAAAAATTTCGGAAAATTGGTCCGCCAATATGACGTTGCTGGGAATTTCACACATCACGTAGATTTCCAAACCGTTTTCCCCCTGCTTTAGGCCGTTTCTGTTCATTTCCGAAATGACTTTCCTTCCTTCCTCCAGAGTGCGACAAAAAGGAACCATCAGTTTTAAATTAGTAAAACCCATTTCTTCCCTGACTTTTTTCATTGCCTGGCATTCCAATGCGAACCCTCTTTGATATCGCGGATGATCATATCGGGAAGCCCCGCGAAATCCCAACATCGGGTTTTCTTCATTGGGTTCGTATGGTTTTCCCCCGATCAGATTGGCATATTCGTTGGTTTTAAAATCGCTGAGCCGGAGAATAACCTCTTTGGGGTAGAAGGCCGCTGCGATCATTGCAACTCCTTGGGCCAGCTTATCTACGAAAAATTGGGTTTTTTCTTCATATCCCTCCGTCAAACGATCGATTTCAGCCTTGGTAAAAGGATCTTTCAGTTTTGAATACTCCAGAAGGGCCATGGGATGAATCTTGATGGAGGTTGAAATAATAAATTCCTCTCTTGCCAAACCCACCCCATCATTGGGGAGGAAAGAGAACCCAAATGCCTCCTCAGGGTTTCCAATATTCATCATGATCTTGGTTTTTGGCCGTGTCAGTCCCTGAATGTTAAGTTTTTCTACCTCGAAAGGAATGGCCCCCTCATAAACAAATCCGGTCTCTCCTTCCGCACAGGAGACCGTGATCTGTCGGCCATCCTTTAATTGTTCCGTTGCTTTTTCAGCCCCCACAATAGCAGGAAGGCCCAGTTCCCGGCTAACAATGGCCGCATGACACGTTCTGCCACCCCTGTTGGTCACAATGGCCGAAGCTTTTTTCATAATGGGTTCCCAGTCGGGATCGGTTTTATCAGTGACTAAAACTTCTCCTTTTTTAAATTGTTGAATATGTTGAACGTTTTTAATCACCCGTACAGGGCCATGGCCGATTTTTTCGCCAACACTTTTTCCGGTGACCAACACAGGGCCTTTTTCCTTTAAACGATAAACCTCGATGAAATTTTGGTTCTTCTGTGATTGAACTGTTTCCGGTCGTGCTTGCAGGATGAATAACTCTCCGGTCTGCCCATCTTTTCCCCATTCCATGTCCATAGGAGAGGGGGTTCCTTTTTTGTTGCTGTAATGTTCTTCGATGACACAAGCCCAGTTAGCCAGAGTCAGGATTTCTTCATCGGTGACGGAAAACCTTTTCCGGTCGTCGGGAGGAACGGGAACGTTTTTGACCATTTTCCCTCCCCCCACATCATAGATTAGTTTGAATTCTTTTGATCCCAGTGTTTTTTGGAGAATGGGCCGAAACCCTTTTTTCAATGTGGGTTTAAATACATAAAACTCATCAGGGTTAACCGATCCCTGAACAATGTTTTCCCCCAGCCCGTAGGAGGCATTGATCAGAACCGCATCTTTGAACCCTGTTTCAGTATCAATGGAAAACATGACTCCGGAAGCCGCGAGATCCGAACGGACCATTTGTTGAACTCCGACGGAAAGGGCAATCTTTTGATGGTCAAAACCTTTATCCGTCCTGTAGGAAATAGCTCTGTCGGTGAAAAGGGAAGCAAAACAACGTTTGCAGGTATCCAACAGGTTTAAATGACCTTGAACATTCAGATAGGTTTCCTGCTGTCCCGCAAAACTTGCGTCCGGCAGATCTTCTGCCGTTGCACTGCTTCGAACAGCCACATCCCGGGATCCCGGACTTCCCAGGCTCAATTGATTATAAGCCTGAAGGATGGACCACTCCAAATCTTTGGGAAGGGTTGCGGAAAGGATGGCATTTCTAATGTTGAGACCCTTTTCCCTAAGGTTGGTGAGGTCATGGGTATCTAAATCTTTGAGAATTTCATGAACTTTACCATCCAATTGAGCGTATTGGAGGAAATACCGGTAGGCGTCTGCGGTAACGGCAAACCCATTAGGAATCCGTACTCCTTTGGTGGCCAGTTCTCGATACATTTCTCCCAGAGAGGCATTTTTCCCGCCCACTCTAGGAATATCCTCAATTCCAACCTCTTCAAACCAAAGGATATAAGGACTTTTATTAATTTTTTGAGTCATGGCTTTCCGCACGGGGCATTAAACGGCTTTGGACCATAAAAAAACTAGGTCTTTAATCTTTTTTCTAGATCTAGAAATTGCAAGAATCAAGCCTAACTTATTTCGTTTTTGAAATTAAAATAGGTTTGGTTTTTCTAATAGATAGAGGTTTTGGTTTTTATCAGGAAAGCCTTATTGGGTTTTTTGGGGCGATTTGCCACAGGTTAGAATAAAAAGAGGGGACAAAAAAAAATTAGGTGTTATTTCTTGAGTAACAGAGAGGTATGGTTTTTTTTAAAAAAATATTTAATAGGTTTTAATTTGCGTTCCTTAAAGAGGGTAGTTTTGGGATAGATTGGATTGAACTTTCACTTGGTTCCAAAATGTCTCCCAGTCCCCACACATATTTATGGCACATCATTTTATGTTCCGCGCGGTCAGGGTCCAAATCCAAAAAGCGGCAATATTTTTCGTAATTGATCGGGGTGGGCTGGAACTCCTGGAATTTCTCCAATAATTTATCGGACTCTTCATGGTTCAGTGTACCGTCTACCATACTAAACACACACATGTTAAAGAATTTATCAATGTCTTCGGGAGATTCGAGAGATTCCCATAACCTCAAAATTCCCTCATAGTAATTTCCCATTTTTCCCCCTCCTTTTAAAAAAGTTTTTTTCTTTTTTACGATTTTGGATTTTAATTTATTTTTTTAAAAATGTAAACCCAAAACAGAGTAAGGTTGGAAAAAGAAAATTTATTTTTTTTAAAAGGTTATTGGATTTTGTAATCTATTGAAGATACAAAGTCAGGAGGAGGGTTTTACATTTCCATTATTTTGTTTTTTAAAATGAGGATTTCAAAAGCCATGGAGGCTTTTTGGGTGGAGTTTTTTAAAAACTCCAAGCATTGGGTGGTTATGGGGGAGCCGTGTTTTTCACCGTAAAATATGGCAATGACATTTTGGTTAAGCATGATGGGAAGGAGAATGACTTCTTCCGGGGAGTCCCCTCCAAAAACCTGTAATATGTCTTTGTAGTAGGGTTCATCGGGAAAGGTGCCTTGAAAAAAGGTTTTTGTTTGAACTAAACCGCTAAAGATGGGTAAGTCCGAAAGGTTAAAATTGAGTCTAGTAATATCCTGGGCACGGTATTCCGGAAAACCCTTATAACCCATGACTTTTCCAGGTTTAATTAAAAATAGGATTCCCCTTTCTAAAACGGCATGGGTCATTCTCAACAGGTTTCCCAAGGCTTCATCCCGGTCCTTTGCATTGGCTAGAGCCACTTTCCCTTCCTGAAGTGCCTTTTCCATTTCTATCGGTGTCAGGTTTTTTTTCAGCCAGGATGTGGGGGTTGTGTTTTTCTCGTTTTTGTTTTGAGGGCCCTGGTTCTTTGAGGGAACAAACCGGAGGGGCTTTTTAATCTGATAGAGGCGTTCAAGGGCAGACATGATCTGAATTTCCGAGGTAATATAATTTTTTATGGTACACCCTGTAATGAACTGAAGTTCATCAATCACCTTAATATTTTCAGGATCTTGTGAGGCAATGCTCAATATGGTACGGTCTTTCTTGAGGGGAACGATTTTGTATTTTTCCGCGATCTCCCCTGATATTAATTGGGTCAGGGAAGGGTCTAGCTTTTCTAAATCTTCCGGCTTTGGGATTTCCATATTAAATTTTTGACCTAAACTTTGAACCAGGTCATTTTCGGATAAAAAACCTAATTCAATCAGGTTGGTTCCAAGGCGTCCTCCCATGATTACCTGCCGTTCCAGGGCGGATGCTAATTGCTCTTCAGAAATTTTTTTACTTTTGATAAGATACTGTCCAAACATTTTGGGGTTTTTTCCCTCTCGGGTCAATTATATCGTTCTTTGGGGATGTGTCAATGAAGGATTTTACATTAAGGTTTAGGAAAAAAAGGTTTTTCAATTCCTCACGAATTTTATTTATTACTTTGTTTTTATTGTTCTGTTTTTATCTGCAGGGGTGTTCCAAAAAACCTCAAGATCCCTTGCCCGCTCCGCCTCAACCCTTACCCCGGGATGATACCCATTTTAACCACATCAAATTTTTGAAGTGGATGGAAGGAAGGGAGATGGCGCTGGTTCCTGAAGGGCCCTTTCCCCGGGGATCAAAGAGGTTGGGCGGTCCTGATGAGAGGCCCGTTTATCCGGTTATGCTCGCTGGTTTTTATATTGATTTATACGAAGTGACCAACCAAGAATATCAGCGGTTTGTTACTGAAAAAGGATATAAGCCCCCCAATGTCATGGTTTTTTATGAAGACTTATCATTACTCTCTGAACCAAAACAGCCTGTGGTGGGAATTGAATGGAGGGATGCGGAGGCCTATTGCCGTTGGGCGGGAAAGCGGTTACCCACCGAGGCGGAGTGGGAAAAAGCGGCCCATGGGATAATTAGTATGGACTGGCCCTGGGGAATGAATTTTATGGAATGGTATGCCAATGTTGACGGAGATGAAGACGGTTATCGGTATACAGCTCCGGTTGGAAGTTATGAGCAAGGCCGGAGCCCTTATGGCCTTTATGATATGTCCGGAAATGTCTCCGAGTGGGTTTCCGATTGGTATGGGTCCACCTATTACCGAGACGGATTTCTCACCCGTCCAACCGGGCCGGATACGGGGGACTTACGGGTCCACAGAGGTGGATCCTGGAATGATAGACCCTCCGATAGCAGGGCATCTCGCCGTTTTGCCGTCTTTCCTTACCGTCGTGATGCCACGGTGGGATTCCGTTGTGCAATGGATGCAGAGGAATCTTAAAGGTCAAATTTTCCAATCATTAAAAAAGGAAAAAGATGAAAACCATATTTGATGTGATTGGTGCGATCAATTCGTTCGTCTGGGGGGCCCCGATGATGGTTCTTCTCATCGGGACCGGAATTTGGTTGACGTTGGGGACAGGGTTTGTTCAAGTCCGTCGCTTTGCCCATGCCTGGAGTTTAACGATAAGGGGTCCATTTCGATTTCAAAAAGAGGGAAAAACAGAGGGGGATATTACACCCTTTCAAGCCCTGATGACCGCTATGTCGGCCACCGTAGGAAACGGAAATATTGCTGGAGTGGCCACGGCCATTGCCCTTGGAGGTCCTGGGGCGCCCGTGTGGATGTGGCTGACTGGAATTGTGGGGATGGCCACCAAATATGGAGAAGCTCTTCTTGGGGTCAAATACCGGGAGCCAGCTCCGGATGGAACCATGTCCGGGGGACCTATGTATGTTTTAAAAAATGGTCTGGGTCTTCCATGGCTGGGATGGGTGTTTGCACTTTTTGGGGCATTGGCTGCTTTTGGAGTGGGAAATTTGGTTCAAGCCAATTCAGTTGCATTGGTGTTCCGGACAGAAATGGGGATTCCGGTTTGGATAACCGGATTTTTTTTGGCCCTGTTTACCTGGCTGGTCATCATCGGGGGAATCAAGCGGATTGCCACGGTAGCAGAATTTTTGGTTCCCATCATGTGCCTTGTTTATATCTTGGGAGGTTTGATTATTATACTAACCAAAATTAATGAAATCCCCCATGCTTTGATATTAATTTTCAAAAGTGCTTTTTCGGGACAGGCTGCCATTGGCGGGTTTGCTGGGGCTGGTTTGGCTCAAGCTATCCGTTTTGGTGTGGCCCGTGGCATATTCTCCAATGAGGCGGGCATCGGGTCCGCTGCCATTGCCCATGGGGCGGCCCAAACGAAATCTCCCGCGCGCCAGGGGAATATCGCCATGTTGGGGGTTTTCATAGATACCCTGGTGGTCAATACCGTTACCACCATGGCCATTGTTTTAACCGGGGCATGGGCAACAGGTTTAACCAGCACGACCCTCACTGCCCATGCCTTTTCAGAAGTGTTGGGGGTGTTTGGGGGATGGATTGTTGCGTTCGGTTCTGTGACCTTTGGCTACTCCACATTGCTCACCTGGTCTTATTATGGCCTGAAATGTACCGACTATATTTTTGGGGTAAGAGTCAATCTTATTTATCGGTGGGTCTGGTGTATTGTGATTTTCATCGGGTCTTTATTTTCAGGGGATGTGGCGGGGGTCAAATTTATTTGGGATATTGCCGATACAGCCAATGGGGCCATGGCGATTCCCAATTTAATTGCTCTGCTGTTATTAGCCAAAGTGATTTTTAAGGAAACCCGGGAATATTTTCCAAAGAATACAAAAATGGATTCCGGGTAGATCGGGTTCTGTCAATTATTTTATTGAGTCACTGGAGCTTTTTTGGTTTGAACCACCGATTCTGGGAAAGGGGACTATTTCTTCTGGTAATTCCTCACAAATTCCTTTAATCCGGAAATTTGTTGAGGAATATCTTCCACCTCGTTCAATTCTCGATGGATTAATTTGTGAAGATAAGAATTATTAGTGGTTTTCTCAATCAATAAGGTCATAAATGTATCGGGACCCTCTGAAAGATTTTCCTTGAGGCTTAAAATAACATCTTTTTCTACCGGAATGGTGTAACAACCCAAATGAAGGTTTACCGGATAAGTCGATGCTCCGGTTTTTTCAAAACGAACGCTTGCCAATTTTTCCTCCTTTAACTATTGTTCAACAAATCGTTTTATAAAATACCTGTATCTGCTATATCTGTCAATGGAGATAAGAAGGGAAATGTCTGTTTATCTTCTTCTCTTTTGCCCCGATTTAGATGAGTATTTTTATTAGGGAGTTTAATTGACAGCCATCGGTTTGATGCTATCATTAAAAGGATTCTTGGTTGGAGGCTTTTTTAAAAAACCTAAAAAAATGGATCTCCAGCAGGGGTGGAAATGGATGAAAGCAAGATAAAAAGAAGCAGTATGGTGATTGTTATCTTACTGGGTCTGCTTCAGGGAGTTTTCCTTTTATACGGACATGAACTGTACTACCGCAAATTATGGCCCGTTCAGGACTTCACCGGGGTCCTGATTTGGTTTAGCCTTGGCACGGCCCTTCCGTTCATTATTCAGGTGATGGTTTCTCATATCAAAACGGTTGGACTTTGGATTTTTGTTTCCGTTTTTGGTTTTATGATGACCTTATTTGCTTTATACACGGGGCATGTGATCGGGGCACCAGGGGGAATTTTTTCAATTCTTTTTTCCTATTCCTTGACCATTACCGTCGTGTTGATCCTGTCTATCGGGTTCGTCCGAGCCTGGCTGTCCAGCAAAAGACTGCTCGTTCCCTATTCCATATGGATTACCCATGTTTGGGATGTGTTCCTTATTTTTTTCGCGGGGATCTGGTTTATGTTTGCCAACGGATTTTTCTTGTGGCTGTTTGGAAAATTCTTATATTTCTACGGGCTTAATTTTTCGGTCAATATTTCCATTAAATCAATATATTTCTTGCCGTTATTTTGTGTGATTTTTTCGGTGGCCATTTCTCTTTTCCAATTTCATGACTGGTTTTTAGTCTCTCTCAGAAATAATTTCTGGAAACTGTTTCTTAAATGTCTTCCCGCAGTGATGGTGTTGACCTTTTTGGTTTCATTTTTGTTATTTTTGGATGATTGGGTCACCTTTTGGAATGGAGAAAATACCATTGCCTGGACCCTCTTTTTTCAAATGTTTGTTGTGATGGTTCTAAATGGTGTTTTTCCGGACGGACAGTTCAGCGCTATTCAATCCAAATGGCTGGCCTTGGCTTTGCGGGCCACGGTTTTAATTTTACCGTTACACACCATTCTCTATGGGATATTTCTATACGGAAAATTTCAAAGTACGGGTTGGACCGTTGGTTTGTTTTGGGAAATATTTTTGGCAGGTGTCGTTGGGTTATGTGTGTTGGGTTACGCTCTATCCTCTTTTTATCCACTCGAAAAATGGATGAATGGGATCGGAGCGGTCAACGTTGGGGCCGGGGCTTTGGTTATTATTCTATTGGGGTTGGTGAATACGCCATTTTTAGACCCAAAACCCATGACCATATCCAGTCAAGTAAAGCGGCTTATGTCCAATGAAATCCACCCTGATGTATTTAACTACTATAATTTAGGAATGCGCTTGGGTAAATTGGGTCAATCCCACCTTGCCCAATTGACCCACCTCGAAGAGCATCCAAATGCCCAACTGATTCGGAAAAATGCTGTCAATAGCATTTCCAATATGGGGTGCCACAATAAACCCGATTTCTTATCGACTCCGGTTAAACCTAAAAAACCGGAAAGGGGGAAAATTTATCTTATTCCATTGGATGAAGAGGCAAAATTAATCGTCTCCAAAATGATTCCTTACTATCAAAAAAATTATTCCCTTACGGTTCATTCCCTTTCAAACCATTCCGGAATTGATGAGGATGACCTTTACAATATGATTTTGAATTGGGATCGGAATCAATTAATCGCAGAGGAAATGATTGGTGCTTTAAAACGGTTATTCCCGAATCTGGCACAGGACCCAAACGCCATTTTAATCGGTATCACCTCCGATGATATGTATATCCGTAAATATCGGTGGCGTTTTGCTTTTGCATATAGAGATGCCAACCGTTTTGCCATTATTTCCACTGCACGTATGGAGCCCTTGTGGTATGGAACTACGGAGGATCCGATTATCTTCCACCAAAGAGCAAGAAAAATGGTGTCCAGGTATATCGGATTTATGTATTACGGCCTCAACACCAATAATGACAAACACAGCGTCCTATGCAATTCCATTGGAGGTATCGAGGATTTGGACACGATAGGTGAATGGTTTTGAAAGGTTTCAAAAGAAAAGTAGTCCATTCTTTTTTCTTTTTATCGGTTTTATTTTGTTCCGCCTGGATCCTGTCCGCCTGTGGTTTTTCTGGTTCGGGCATAGGAGATAATATGTTGATCTATGCCGCTAAGTCTGGAAACGCACGGGGGGTCGACCTGGCCCTCAAATTGAATCCTGACATGAATGCAACGGATGGTTATGGAAGGACCGCTTTGTTTTATGCTTCCAAGAATGGCCATCATTCGATTTTAAAAACCTTAATCAGCGAGGGGGCGGATGTCAATCAACTGGATGTGTACGGCCAACCCCCTTTAATCCTTTCTGCAGCAAACGGGAACGTTGAAATGGTGACCACTTTGTTGGTTCATGGGGCTTATCCAGATTTCAGGGCGGATGATGGGCGTACAGCCTTATATATGGCCGTAAAAAATAATCATAAAAATGTGGTCCAGGTTCTTTTGGATCATGGGGCGGAAATGGATGTTAAAAGATTTAAGGGCCAAACCGCTTTATGGGTGGCATCCGGGTACGGTCATCGGGAAATCGTAGACATTTTAATAAATCAAGGGGCTTATCTTGATGCAAAAGACCCTTATGGAAGGACTCCTCTTTATATAGCGGCTGATGGGGGACATGAGGAGGTAGTTAGGGTTTTACTAAAGAATGGAGCTGACGCAAATATAGTGGTAAATATAAACGGGAGTGATTGGACCCCTCTGTTGACGGCAGTCAGCCGCGGCCATTGCCCTGTGTTAACCGAATTATTGATAAAAGATGGAGCTGATCCCAATCAAAGAACCCGAGATAGCAGGTCTCCACTTACCCTTGCGTCAATTTTGGGAAAACCATGTGCTGTGGAAAAGTTATTGAAAAATGGGGCAGACCCCAATTTGAAAGGGTATGAGGGTGCAACCGCCCTGTTATTGGCTTCCCAGGAGGGACATGAAGCGATCGTCAAAACCCTTCTCCAAAAAGGGGCGGGGGTGGATTCGGGAACAGAAAATGGGGTAACCCCTTTAATTATGGCCGCACAATTAAATCGGATGAAGGTAGTGAAAAGGTTATTGGCCAAAGGGGCCAATGTAAATAGTAAATCAAAAGATGGGAGAACGCCGTTGATTATCGCCTCACTGGAAGGTCACCTGGGAATGGTAAAATTACTGGTGGAAAGAGGGGCCGACGTAAGAATCGTGGGATACAATCAACAATCGGCATTGGATTTTGCCGAGAGGTCACGCAACCAGGAATTGATCCGGATTCTCAAAAGACCAATTTAGAAAAGGTTAAACCCTATCCCATAAGGGCACTTTCCATTTGTATACCTTCCCCAATATTTAAATGGACCCTTTTTAATGTTTGGTAATTAGTGTGAAACGTAACCAAAATAGATGTTCAAAAACTTCTTAAAAAGGTTCTCATTTCGATGGTTGAAACGATATTCTACCTCTTTTAAATACATGGGGAAATGAAATTTTGATACCCCACGGTAATTATGCAATATATCATAAGTGTCCAATAAAACTTTCAGGGATATCTATGAAGTCATTGAAACCACGTAATTATCTGAACGAACTGCTTGGGAACGATTTGAGTTTTGCAATGGGTCATAATCCCGGAATCAACCGGGAGGAGACCCATGAACCAGGGACGCACGATTTTCTCGCAATTAATGGAGTATCTACCACACAAGGAGTTCTCTCGCTGCGTCGACAGATATGGCGGCGAACGATATGTCAATCGCTTCTCCTGCATGGACCAATTCTTGTGCATGGTTTTCGCACAGATCACCTACCGGGAGAGTCTACGGGACATCGAGTGTTGCCTTCGCGCCCATCAGGCCAAGCTCTATCACATGGGGCTTCGCGGCCACGTTTCCAGAAGTACACTGGCCCATGCCAACGAGAGGCGAGATTGGCGCATCTGGGCCGACTTCGCTCAGACGTTGATACGAACGGCACGGCAGTTATACGCCAACCACAGCTTTGGGGTGGAGTTAAACCAAACGGTCTACGCCTTCGACTCCACCACGATCGATCTGTGCCTCTCCCTTTTCCCTTGGGCACGATTTCGCAAGACCAAAGCAGCCATCAAAGCACATACGCTCTTGGATCTTCGCGGCTCCCTACCGTGCTTTATCCATGTCACAACGGGAGCGGTTCACGATGTGAATGTCTTGGATCTTCTTCCCTTGAATCCTGGGTGCTTCTATATTCTCGACCGAGGCTATCTGGACTTTGGACGACTTCATTCACTCACCCGATCATCCGCCTTCTTCGTCACCCGAACCAAACGAAACACCCGTTATCGTCGCCTCTGCTCACAGTGGGTGAACAAAAAGAGCGGCTTGCGCTGCGATCAGACCGTTGTGCTCACAGGCTTCTACGCAAAACGCGATTATCCCGACAAACTGCGGATCGTGAAGTACGTCGACCTCGGTACCGGAAAACGGTTCACCTTCCTGACCAACAACTTTTGCATCTCCGCCCTCACCGTCGCAGAGCTTTACAAATGCCGATGGCAGGTGGAACTGTTTTTCAAGTGGCTCAAGCAGCATCTGCGCATCAAGGCATTTTTCGGCACCACCGAGAACGCGGTCAAGACACAGGTCTGGATCGCAGTAAGCGTTTATGTGTTGGTGGCCATCACGAAGAAGCGGTTGAACCTCACCGATGCCTCGCTCTACACAATTTTACAGATTCTCAGCGTTTCACTTTTCGAGAAAAAACCCATTTTACAAGCCCTTATACCAGAACCATATCTCAATTTGGACGAAGATGCCGCTAACCAATTGGAATTATTCAATTGTTAATTGGACACTCATGGTATTGAAACGGTATTTAAAGCGGAAGCCTCCTCCTTTGATTTTGGATGTGGCGGTGGGGAAACAAAGGAAAAAAATCGGTTTTAATTGGAAGGGATACCACGGGAAATGGATATCCAAACCTCGTCATTAGTCAAGGGTTGTACATAGAACCCCATTGTTGTTTGAGTCTTCTCGTTTTTGAAATAAGCGAAAAATTTCACAAATTGCAGAAATTGATGTACGAAATAACTTTAACGCATGTTTTAAGGACATAAATGGAGATTTAATTGCTGAATTCGTAACCGTGGATGACACTTTTCATTTTTGGTAGGCAAGCCGAGCTGAATCCCCTATGCCTAAGGTTATTTTCAGACTAAAGAATGGAGAGTTAGCGTTTGCCGGGGATCTGATGAAAATCGCCAGACCAAGTTCTCAGAAAATTGAGCAAACCTTAAAAAAGATTAAAAAGGATAATCGCTTTCCCCCTCCCTCTCTGTGGGATTAATGTTGGACTTGATATATTCCGGAGAAAGAGAAGAAGCTTGGAAGATTTTTAATGAATCTTGGCCAGATTATATTAATGGGAAAAAGGAGTTTCTTTCCGAATTTCAAGAAAGACTTTCAACCAGTCAGTATTGGTCTGAAATTAATCAATTAAATTGATATTAAGATTGTTTTACCCTTTTCAGGTTGTGTGATAAAATCCAATAAATATTTGAGGAATGACATGCCAACCGAAAAGGGTTTAGAGTTTGTAAATGTTCAGGCCCTCCTGGCCTATGGGGAAGCTCTTGGCGATGCTCCCCGGGCCGAAGGGTCAAACCTGCCTCCAATACCTCAACCTACATCAGATCGAGTGAACAAAGTCCAAAAGGCCAAAGAAGCCATCCGGCATTTTGTGTCACGCTTCCAAAAGGGGTTTGCGACCGCCGAAATCTATGGGACAGAACGCCGTGCCGTTATCGATCAGACCTGTGGTGGAGATGCTCTGGTTTTCTATGCTGCATGGAATCAATTGCTGGCGGAAGGATACCTTTCCCCGCTTTTAACGGCATCTGTGGGAACGATTCAAAAACCTTCCCACCGCCGCTTGGCCGCCATTGTTCCCCGGGAGCAGCTAACTCCTCAACTGGTGGAGGGACGAATTGTCCTTGATTTAGGGGATGATCGATTTTGGCTTCTTCCAAGGGATCTAACTGGACGGTCCCTTTTGTTTACGATGAGACACGGTTTATCTCGCGTGGAAAGTAAAAAATTCCGTGTGGGACGGCGGCTTGCCAATGAATTAAATCCGGAAGAGGGAATTTCAAAGGCAGATGAGGTGGGGAAGGCTTTGGCCAAAATGTTGGGAATTGTGGGGCAGCAATTAGATTTTTTGCATGTTCCTAACTATCTGGATCCGAAAACCTTTCAGCACCGGATTAGCCAAAGTCCAAATACACGGCAATTATTTGAACGGATTCATCGCGCCATTACTCCGGACGGTCCTTCCCTTTTGGAGCCCGGGTCGGACCCGACACTGGAATCCCAGGATTTTGGATGGGTGACGGGAGTCGATAAAGAGGTTGAAATCCAAGGGGCGGTGCGTGTCTTTGGGGGTGATGAAAAGACCGTGAAAAAACTTCTTAAAAATCCTTTGTATTGCTATCCGGGGGGTCATTCCTTTTTTGATCTTTACGTGAATGTGGTGGACGGGTTTCATCAAATGGCCCGTTCCAATGAGGGCAGGGTGGTTTGTCTTTATACGCATAGTTCCACCTTAAGGGCACTGATCATCTATTTGGATCCCAGGCCGTTTCAAGAGGCTTTCTTTGAGTTCGGTGAATATAAAGAGAAGCAGGATAACGTGGTTCTTCTTGCTTCAGAGCATGGGCAATTGATGGGTTATTCAACCGCGGTGGGCTTATCCGCTAATGAACAGGGAAGTCGGGATGCATGGATTTCGGTTGAGCAGGAAAGAAGAGATCGTGTCACACTGAAACCCCGCCAGATCCGAAAAATCGTGGCTTTGGTTTCCGGGGGTGATTTTGCCGGGGGAGGGGCAGCCCTCAAGGAATTAAGAGTTGCGGGAGACCGTTTTGGTATCGATGTTTATTTTACACGGCATGGGTTTTTGGGTTTGGCTAATAATTGGATTGAGCCGGTGACAGAGCAAAATACAAGAGGGATGGGCAGTCAAGCCAGTTGTCCCATCGGAAGCAGTCGGTTTGAAGAATTTAAAGACGAGCGTGTTCAGGATATAGCTTACCGGAATTTAGCCCCTTATCTCGAGAATGGCGTATTGATCGTGATCGGAGGAGATGGCACTTTCCGGGGTGCGAGAGCATTGTTTGAACGCCTTGG
Organism: Nitrospiria bacterium; assembly: GCA_036397255.1. NCBI lineage: Bacteria > Pseudomonadati > Nitrospirota > Nitrospiria > Nitrospiria bacterium. Next base: position 7,213 of record DASWJH010000032.1, on the reverse strand, counting down.
GGTTCAATTGGTAGGGTTGCCCGGGTCGATTGATAATAACATTAGCGGAACCACCTCGCTTGGTTTTCATTCGGCTGTGGCGTTGGCCAATCATTCCCTCGAATCCTTAAAGGCTACCAGTGCCGCCATGGGAAGTATTTTTTTTGTAGAGGTGATGGGGGCAGGTTCGGGGCATCTCGCACTGGCTTGTGGCTATCAGGCCAGAGCGGAGGGGGTTTTGGTCAATGAACATCCTGACCCCGATGCCTATATTGATCAGGTCATTTTAGGAACCCTCAAACGATCTTTGGGTGTTCCCAACAAAAGCCACTTGTTTATTGTGGCGGAAAAAACACCTCACCGTCATCACCCAGAAGGCGGGGTACATGGGTTGACGGAATATGTTTCCAGAACTATTTCCAAGTGGCGAAGGGGCCATACCCCTGAAGGGATGTTTCACCTTCCCATTGCCACTAAGTCGACCATATTGGGACACACTCTCAGGGGAGCACCCCCGACACCCGAAGACAAAGCCCTGGGTCAGTTTTTGGCCTATGAAGCCATTCAGCGGTTGGTGGAAAATCCGGAATCTGTGGTGGGATGTTTTTTAGGATCTAACGGAATTGGGCATGTAGAACCTATTCCGCTTCATGCGGTGGTGCCCAAACCGTTTGATTGGCAGCTTTTTACACGAATGCATGGTACGGAACCTCTTTCGAATAAACACTCCGAATAAAAATCGCCTTTTAGACCTGATTTAACCTTCAATTCTCAATTTTTACCTTATTTGCGAGGATGGTTCCTCCATCCGAACTTCCTTCCACGCGAACAAGAGATTCGGAAGTCATTTCCATAAAGAATTTATTCATAAGCAATGTTTTGTTTTGAATATTTTTAAATTCAGTTTGGGAAGTGGTTTTTACTAAAACACCCAAGATAGAGAATTCCGGTTGATTAATTGAACCGGTTTGCACCTTTCCTTGTAAAATCACTGTTGGGTTTTGATCTTCCCGTTCAAGAAGGTTGGCCACAACAAAAGACCCCTTTTGAAAACCAGTGATTCGAATTCGCTCCCCAGAAACGATATCATCCAGTCCAAATGGGTTGAGGTGGTCCCTTTTATCTCTTATTGGGGTATGAAGGTTAATCATTACGAGAACATGACCAAAAACGTTAATGCTCTGATTAACTGGATCAATGAAATCAGCCTGGGCTTCAATCCAAATATCATTTCCCGTGCGGAATGAGATTTTTTCGGCGATTAATGCCATATTTTCATTCAGGATGCCTTCCACTTCTAGAAAAACATTGAGGCCAATATCGGAACTTCTCCCCCCTTTATAATCTGTTTCCCCCTTTAAATTCACGATAATATTTCCAATATAAAATTGGTTAAGGGAGGAAATTTTTGTTACGAATCCTTCAATATCAAAATTATCCCCGGGTTGGCCTCCAAAAGTGGGTTCTTTTTTTTGGATGCGGGTGGCATGAAGGATGCCTGGGTTGTCCCGTGTTCCTTCAACATCAACCCAAAGCCCATTGGCCAACCCTTCGGGCGGGAAATTTTCAGGGAAAACGGAAGAATTACTAAAATCAATTCGTTGGTCTTGAATAAAAAAGGTTTTACCTGTTGGATTTAGGCTGGAAACAGTTCCCTTTAAATTTACGATCGTGATGCCCGGGATGAAAGAAATAGGTTTTAATCTGATCCAGGTGGCTTGGATCCCTTTAAAGGTTAGATAACCACTAATTTCAATCATATTGTTTTGCTTTAGTGTGTCCAAACCCGTCGTTTTTGAGAAAACGGTTGCATCATTAATAAAAACAGTTTGCCCCTGAACGAATAGGGTTTTTTGGACCAAATCAATGGAATCAATTGGGCCCTCCATTTCATTTTCAAAGATAATACGCGTGACTGATAATATTCCCTCTTCATGTTCCTTTCCTTGAATGCTCACAATCATTCCAACCTCTAAGTCCTTCATCGTTCCCAATTTTCCATTCAGGGTAACTACAGCTTCAACCGTATTCAGTTTTAAACCATTTACCCTGGGACCATCCAACGCGTTAATTTTTCCAACAATGGTTTTCCCTGTTCCAATAATTCCTCCTCCTCCCGATCCACTTGGGGTGCTGCCGCCCCCACCTAGGCCACTTGTTTCACCGCCACAGGATAGCAGGCTAAGGGAAAATATCCCAACCATTAAAATTTTATTAAGCCCGGGCTTCATCCTCTTTTCCTTTCTGATTAAAATCCTCTTCGAAATAATAGATTCCAATTCCTGCCCGTTTTCGTTGGGTGCCCTTAATGGTGGGGTTTGCATCACGGTCATGCTGGGCTAAGAAGCGGTCAAAAAACTCCAAAAAGGCCTGCCCCCGTTTGTTGGTTTTTTTACGTAGTTCCTTGAGTGCTTCAACGGGAAGATTGTCATAATAAACCTTTCGTTGGAAGAATGTGTGACCTGGGGGGGTTTGAAGGTTATGGTCAATGGTCGTTATAAGATCTTTGACATCGGTTCCTAGGATTTTAAATTTTCCTTCTTTATCCGTTTGAGGAATGTAGGCCCTACATAGAAGTTTGAACTGCTTATTGGCCAACTTCTCTATTGCACCTACACGAATAAGTTCGTCAAGGACTGCCCGAACGGGTACATCGCCACTGTAAAGCTTTATTAATTTGGCCAGGGTTGGCCCCCTTCCTTCCAGGGGAAGGCCTAAAGGTTCATGAGCCGGGTTTAAAAACTGTGGGTCCCGGATCCACCCGCTGATGACTCGTGCCGCCCGGTTAAACTCTTCTGTGAGTTCTATTTTTTCTGGGTCCTTAAGGGAAATGATGCGTTTAACCTCCTTGCGGGTTAACCCGGTGAGGATGGATGTTCTGGAGATGGATTTAGCTCTTCCTTTAAGCCTAAACTCCTTATAAGCGATATCTACATAGACCTTTTCTGCCAAATCAGCAAAGGTTCCGAAGGGAATCCCGTAGCGGAGAAGAATTCGGATGAGAGGGCCGAGGAGCCTGGTTACCGCAGCCGAAAGTAATGTTTGGGGCATATTTTCAAATAGTTGGGTAAAAAACCCAAAACCTTTTAATTTTTTTGCCTAATTTTCTAAGTATAACAAAAAAAGGATCGGTTTCCTTCAGAAATTTTATAACTAATTGATCTAATAAAACCTGATTAAAATCTAGGTTTTATTATTTATTTAAATTTAGTGTATGGGAGGGGCCTTTAAAAAGGAGTTTGAGAAAGGTTTTTGGAAAGGAATTTAAAAAATATATTCAATGTGTTTAACTGCGGATTTGACGATGAAAATAGTATAGCGGATTTCCTCGGTCATATTTAAATCTGCAAAAAAACCTAAAGGTTCAGGGGAGATATCAAAAACAGTGGCTTGGATATCCTCACCATCTCGAAACTCAATAATCACGGGTTGCGCTTTAGAGTGGGGGTCGGTAATGGTGTTGGGAAAGAAAATGGATTTAATTTGAGAAAGGTTAACCTCCAATGAGGGAATGGATTTTTTTTCCTTAACTCTTCGCTCTTTTGCATGGCGGCGGATTCCCAGTTTGTTGAAGTAGGACTCCTGCTTTTTATTTTCTTCCCTTCGGTCAAGGCCTTTTCTTCGGCTTTTAACAAAATTTCCGTTGGAATTCTTTAAAATCCGGTGGACCAAAGCTTCAATTTTTAATTGAATGGAGGAGGAGGTCCTATAAAACTCTAATCCCATTCCGATTCCAGGGTCCGTAAAGGCCACCCGAACCTCCATTCCCAGGGTCTCTTTTCCTAAGTCCAAGGAAATGGGGAGGATGGTACCATTAGGGTATGGCGTGATGCATTCGATATACATTCCCCTGTTACTTAAATCAGTAGTCTTCCTGATACCCAATTGATCCAACCGGATTTCCTTTATAAAGGGAACTCTGGGAAACTTCCTGCGATCGTGAACCGAGGATTGTGGAATATATCGAAGGGTTTTTTCCGTTAATAAATCCGATTGCAGCAGGGCATCTTGGATCCTTCCATCCTTGAAATGAATCGTTACGGTATAATGGGAGAGGTCTGTGAGATCGGGAATGGGCTGCGTATTCATGGTAAAAGGGCCATCAATGGATACCCTTTTAAAATAAGGGGGTTTTGATTGTAAATTGTGATTTCATTTAAAGTAAATATCATTTTTAAACAAAGGTTTGTAATTCACAAGTATACCAGGTTCATGACCGGGGTCAAGGGCGCTTAATCACCCGAAAAGGCAAAGAATCGATTGTGGTTTGGATAAGGTTTTTTTAAATAGGAGAGAAAAGGGGGGTATCCTTAAATCCGGGGGGAGAGGTTTTTCCCAAAACGGTATTTTTTTAAAAATCCTTCCGAAACTTCTTTTGAATTAATTCCCAAGCATTTGGCATACTGTTGGAGGTAGGAACGTAAAAACACCTCATTTGGAAGACGGGAATACAAATCTTCTTCAATCAGGTGGAGATATTCCGGGTTAATACGGGTTTCCAATGCAATTTCTTCAAGATGAATTCCCATCCATTCCCTATATTTCCTTAGTAATTTACCGGTGCACACCTCATCGATATTCGACAAAAACCCATGCAGTTCCGGACCCAAGGAGGTCTCCGGTTGACGGACCGGGTTTTCACAATTGGGGTTGGGGGGCCCGGGGTCCGTTAATTCCGGTTGGGTATAGGGTGAAAGGGTCAGATCATAATTAAGGCGCTCCCTTTCATTTCCGAGGGTTTTATAGGCTTCATGAATTTTTTCCTGGATTAAATTCATTTCTGAGGATTGCATGAGGGAATAGGTGGCCAAGGATCCGTGACGAAAGGTTTTTTTCATCAAATGGTAGGCCCTTTGAATTTCGCCCTGTGACGCGTTTCGCTTAATGTCCAGAATCTGGTAATAATTTTTTTTGGATAAACCGTTCATAGTGAAAAGCCTTTAACGATAGGCTACCCGGGGCGAAAAGTAACCATTTAAAGTTAACTGTTCTTTTTTCAATAAATTATGTGAGATTTTTTCAATGCACCGGGAGGAACTGGCGTAGGGGGATTCGGTTACTAAGGGACGGTTTATTTTGTTGGCTTGCCATACACAATTGTCATAGTCAATATAACCCAGGTATTCTACGTTGATTCCGAAATATTGGGAACAGCATCCCCTCATGGAAAATCCCAGAGCCATATCATCTGGAGAACGGACCTGGTTCACGATTATTTTTGGGGAAAGACTGTATATTTCCCGCTGAAGTTTCCGTCCCAGGTGGTCGTCGATCTGCCCGATCTGTTCGATGAGGTCATGGGGGGTTTTGATTCCCCTCTGGTTTTTTTGATCCATTGCGGTGGTGATGATTTCCCGAAGGCCTTTATTTTTAACCAGTTGCTTCAGTTTCCGGAAAAATGCGGCTTTAATGAACCGGTAAACATTTTCAATGGAGGTGGGTTCGGGTAAAACCACAAGAATTCCATTGTCGGAGATCAAAAAGAAATCCAGAATATTAAATGATGTCCCTGCGCCTAGATCAAGAAGAATATAATCAAAATCCAATTGATTGATCATCCGAATTAGGCGCATTTTTTGGGAATAAAGGGGGTTGGCCACTTCAAGAAAATCTTTTGCCCCACTGATTAAAGTGAGATTTGGAATTCCTGTGGGAATGATCACTTCTTTAATATGTTCCACCTTACCTTGCATGAAATCCGAAAGGGTAAGCTCGGGGTGTTCAATCCCAAGACAGGTATGAAGATTGGCGCATCCCAAATCCGCGTCAATGAGGATGACCCGGTTTCCCATTTTTGCCAGATGAATTCCTAAATTCGAGGTAATAAAAGATTTCCCGGTTCCCCCTTTTCCCCCACCGATGGCCAGAATTTCACCTTTTTGTCCATTTTGAAAATTACTTAAAAACCTTTGTTTTCTCAATTTAAAACTCCTTATTCCAGTAAATGGGTCAAATCTTTTGCATTTTAAATAATGAATACGCAATATTTACGCCAAAGAAACTTTTCCTGATCAGTAGATAATTTAACACATTGAAAATAAAGAGCTTTATAAGATGACGGGATAAATGGAATGAGCTTTCTAATGCCTTACGAAACCTAGGAAATTTCCATTTTTATCAAAAAGGATTCCCATGATGCGAATTAAATTAACTTTACTAATTTTGACACTCTTAAAAATCGGAAAAACTTGGTATTTTTGACATATCCTGTCGGAAACAGGTTTTAATTGAACTCCCTTGTAAAGAAGGCTATGGTGAACCCATTTTATGAAAGGGTTTTTTTGAAAAGCGGTTATCCTTTTTAATAAATTTCATGAAAAAAGGATAAAGAGTTTTTATGGTAAAATCCAGTTGAAAAATATGTACAGTAACTATTTCGATGTTGTGATTATCCCCCCTTTGAATATAAGGGAATATGCCATTCAAATCAGTCAGCAAATTGGGGGAAAGGGCAAAGGAGAATTTGTTTTAGGCCGGAACCGGTTTATTCCTCATATTTCCCTATATCATATTCCTGTCAAAAAAAGACAAATTACCGAATTGAAGAAAACTCTAAAAAAAATTATTTCAGAATCGAAAAAGGGAAATTTAAATTTAAAAAATTTAAAGGCTCCCAAAGAAGGATCTCTTTGGATTGAAGTAAACCGTCCCCAATGGCTGGTCAATTTACATCAAAAAATTGTTGAAGAAACTCTGGTATTTTCTGATCCCGAATTTAATGCCAAAAAGGTTTGGGGATCCACATATAATGCAATTCAAAAAAACCTAATTCATGAATATGGAAGTCCCTACGTCGGAAGGTATTTTCAGCCCCATATTACCCTGACTATTTTAAAGGATAAAGAGAGTAATTGGAAAAAGGTTGTCTTCCAACCCAAAAAGTTTAGGGTGTCTTCTGTTTCGGTATACCAATTGGGACCTTACCATTCTTGTCAAAAGAAAATTTTTACGATTCGAAAAAGCTAAAAAGGTTAAATCCATTCTATTTCCAATTTTTTGGAAGGGAACGTCCCAAATTCCCCTCTCAGAAAAAGGGGCAAGAGGGAATTGAAATGGTAAAATCTCCCCTTACCCCTCTTTTCCAAAGAGGGGGTTAATTAGAGTCTGTATTTTAACATTCAACTTGCTGAATTTGCGTTGAAAAAGTATAGTAGGGAAACAAAATCAGCAAGGAGGATCAATGGAGCTTTTGAACGAACTTTCTTTCACGCTTGAGAAACCGCACTGGGCGGTC
>DASWJH010000031.1 GCA_036397255.1 Nitrospiria bacterium | reverse complement strand
TCAAAAAAATTAATGCCGCACTCCATGGCCCGGGTTAGCGCTTTAAGCGACTCCCGATCATCCGCAGGGCCCCACCAGGTTTTTCCGATTCCCCATGCCCCAAACCCTATTTCTGAAACCTTAAGGCCTGTTCGCCCCAGCGTCCGATATTCCATCAAATTTTCCTCCCTGTATTTATTTTGGTAAAAATATCAAATTGCAGGAAAAATAGGAAGAGAATTTTTCCTGCAATTTAAAATAGTCATAGGTACATCCCTGTGTTTTTGCCAATTTTACTCTCCTACGACCTTTACCAAAACTCTTTTTTTCCTTCGCCCGTCAAACTCCGCGTAAAAAATCTGCTCCCAAGGGCCAAAATCAAGGCTTCCGTTGGAAATAGCCACCACCACCTCCCTTCCCATCAGTTGTCTTTTGATGTGAGCATCTCCATTGTCTTCCCCTGTATTGTTGTGCCGGTATTGAGAGATCGGCTCATGGGGAGCGAGTTTTTCTAAAAAATCATCGTAATCCTGAATAAGCCCGGATTCATCATCATTAATGTAGACACTGGCGGTAATGTGCATGGCATTGACCAAGCAAAGTCCTTCTTGTATCCCACTCTTTTTAATGATGTCTTCCACTTGGTTGGTAATGTTAATATAATTTCTCCTTGATGGGGTATTAAACCATAATTCTTGCCGATAGGATTTCATGGGTGACTCCTCTTTTCGATTTTGACCTAAAAAATTTTGAAATCATTTATAACCAGGGAAAAAGTGAAAATCAAGGGAAGGTTTTATTAAAATAAATGAAGGGGTTTTATGTTGGAAGCTAATGAAAGGAGGTTATACCAATGAGGCGGGTTTTATTTCCTGTGGGAAAGGTGAGCCACTTTCTCCCAGGAACCAGTTTGGGAATTGAAAAAGATGGAAAAAATATTGCTGTTTATAATGTGAAGGGGAAATTTTTTGCTCTGGATGCAGTTTGTCCCCATGAAGGGGGTCCTCTGGAACGCGGTAGGTTGGAAGGCCATTGGGTCGTATGCCCCTGGCATTTATGGAAATTTGATGTGAGAACCGGTCAGCAAGAATCCGATGCATCGGTCTGTGTTAAACGCTATGAGATTTATGTGGAGGGAGATGAAATTTTTCTTGATTTTACCGAAGCCCACAAAAAAGCAAAGCGCTGGGAGAAAATTTTAAAAGCGTTGGAAAACGGAAAAGACCCTTCGGAAGTGTCTTCACAGTTTCATGTTCCCATCAACGAAATCAATGATGCGGTTCGCCGGCATCGGGTCGGGGAACGGCTGATTTGGCTTGGAAAGCTTTATCAGGAGCAGGGTTTTATTGGGCCAATTGATTTATTGCGGATGCCTAAACGGAATGAAAAAGGGCTAACCTACGCAGTGATTCCTTTGATTGACGAATTAACAGCGAATCTGTGAAGAAGGGTGGGGAGTTTAATCAAAATCGATGGGTCGAATAGGGGGAGGACCTTCTTTATCAACCCTTTTCATTGATTCTTTAACCTTTTCTTCTAAAATTCTGGAGCGGTCTTTTAAGGCCTGTTTTTCCCTTTCAAATTTTTCTTCTGTTTCTTTTCGGTGGGCATCCAGATTTTTTACCATTTCCCCCAAGGAGCGTTTTTCCTTAGGTTTTTCTTTTGCCTCGTGCCATAGGATGTCACCTGTTCCCGAATCCACCAGAAGTTTGGCCTCACAACAAGGGCATTCAACCGTCAATTTTGAATTTGGATCCGTTTTCATAAACCCCGTTAATATAACACAGAAAAAGGGGGAAATTCAAAGAATCATTGGAATTCCGATTTTCCCCAGCAAAAGGACCCTTAAATGATAAATTGAGCCGGGGGTTAGAATTTCACCTCCAATTGCACAAGAAATTCATTGTTATTTACCCCGCTCCCTCCGGTGGACTCATCATTGAAGTAATATTCAGTCTTTAACTTTGTGTTTTTGACCACATCCGTTAGAATAGCCAAGGTAATGGTTTCTCGGTCCCAAGTTCGTGAATCCGTGGGATCTTTGGTTAGGTCCACATTGTATTCCTCATAACGGAGAAGGAATTCAAAGGCCTTAAAGCTCTTCCGTTCTTTGCACTTGATTTTATAGGAAGGCTGGATATACCAACCGTCCCGGTCCATGATTCCATCGGTGGTCCTCATGACCTGGGCGAAAAGAGTAAAAGCATCTAACAGGTATTCAAAATTAAATCCATATCTTTCTTGCTTCTTCTTCCCAACGGAGGATCCGTAGGTCGAAATTCCTTGAAGGTAGGAAACGTCATTTCCACTTAATCGAGAATGGTAATAAAAAGGTAGAATATCGATTTTGTGATTTTCTTTAATGGGTAGGTCAATTCCGATTCCTAAGCCCATCTGTTTGTTTCCGTTTTTCTCTACATTGTCATCATCATCCGTTGTAATTGGAAAAACATCGTCTTCCTGGATTCTGCGGTCCGCCAGCCGGCGCGAATTGCTGATAGAAAGTCTCCAGTAAACCATTTCATGTTCTCCACCGAGAAAGATCCCAAGATCTTCATCCTGCCAAAAAGCATAACCAAGAATGGGGTAAGCCTCGGTTTTACGATGGGGTTTCATGAAAATGTCTTTAAGGCCGACGGTCATCCAGGTGTTGAGGGGAAGTCCGTTATATTGAACCCAGGCTTCATCTACCTTAATTTTTCCCGCTCCCTCCGCCTCAATATCCGCCCGAAACATCATTTGTTCTGAGAGGTGGACTTCCGGTGACAGAACAAATTTATCAATGCTCATCCTTGCATTGGGGTTGTTGTCATAAGTAATGCTGGGGTTACTACTTGGATTGGAATTGCTTTCCGATTTAACAAATTCAAGCTCTAACTCCCCCCCAATTTTTACCATTCCTCCCCGAAGAGATAAAATAGGTTCACCTGTATCATTGGATGAACTCGCAAATGCGGCAAAAGGGAAAATTCCCACGAAAACCACTATCATGACAAACATCCCCTGGAACGTTTTCAATTTAGAACCTCCTTAGTCGCTGGGTTTTGAAAAAATTTTATGGTCATCAGCACCTTTGTCTTTTTTTTATGAGGGACAAAATTTGCCTTTATTAATCAAATTTTATTGGTGATTGTCAACCCCCAAAATATATTTGCTCTCCCCCAGTTTTTTATCCATCTAGAATGGGTTGAGGAATCAGGGAAAGATCATTCAGGGATCGGATCAGTTTTTGACTGATTTCGAGGCCTGGGGTCGGACCATGATTAAGGATTGAAAAGAAGGAGAAAAGATTCATTTAAATGTGGTTTTTGGGGCTTAAACAGGTGTTTTAGGTGATGAAAACATGGGTTTAAGAGAAAAATGGCCGGAGCAAATCGGCATTACGTTCCCCATACGGTATGGTATATCACCCACCGATGTCACCAATATAGAGTTTCTACTGAAATTTTCAAAGGACCGGGACTGTTGGATGGACTGGTTGTTTGAAGCAAAAAAACGCTTTGGCCTTCAGGTATTTAATTATGGAGAAGGATCATTTTGAACTACGGGAGGTGAACCCTTCTTATTCAGGGCATTTACCGGCTAAAAAGAGCCTTCTAAGGGTCGAAAATACCTTTAATTGGAAAGGAAATGATTATCTTTCAACAACTTAGCTTGATCCGACCCCGGTCCCTAAATAAAATGGTGAGACGGGTAGGAAAGGATAAAGATCAAACGCCGAGATCGTCCAAGGGACTCGGAACGCCCTGGCCACCCTGCTGAAGGATGTGGGTGTAGATCATGGTGGTGGAAACATCGTTGTGCCCGAGCAGTTGCTGAATGGTACGGATGTCGGTTCCGCGTTGAAGCAGGTGGGTGGCGAAGGAATGACGAAAGGCATGTGCGCTGATTTGCTTCGTCAGACCGGCACGACGAACCGCTCCCTTGATGGCCTTGTTGATGACGCTGGGGTCAACGTGATGGCGACGGGTGATGTCGGAACGTGGGTCAACGGAGAGATTCCGGGCAGGAAAGACATACTGCCAGCCCCATTCCTTGGCGGCACTGGGGTGTTTCCGAGCCAGAGCATGAGGGAGGTACACCTCGCCATGCCCCTGAGCCGCATCCTGCTGATGCAACGTCTTGACCCCGGCGAGATGGTTCTGGAGCAAAGGCGTAAGGGTGACGGGAAAGGTGGTGAACCGGTCTTTGTCCCCCTTGCCCGAACGGACGGTCAGTTGCTTCATCTGATAGTCGATGTCCTTGACCCTGAGCCGGACCGCTTCCATGATGCGCAGCCCGCTCCCGTAGAGGAGCTTGGCGACCACTTGAGCGGTTCCGTCCATGAGCGAGATCACGGCGGCGACTTCTTCGCGTGTCATGACAACGGGGACGTTGATCTTCTTGTCTGCACGGACGGCATTGATGCTGCCCGGCAAAGCATGGTTGAGGACGCGCTTGTAGAGGAACACCAGGGCGTTCATCGCCTGGTTCTGGGTCGCGGGGGCGACGTTTCCGTGCACGGCCAAGTCGGTCAGGAACGACTCGATTTTCGGTTCGGCGGGGAGGAGGTCCTCACGCGACCGCATGCGGTGGAAACGGACGAACCGTAGAATCCAATCCACATAGGATCGCTCGGTGTGAATGGAGTAGTGGTGTAGACGGAGCACCTTTCGGACTTCATCGAGGAGTTTTGGTTGTTGACTTCTCGTCGCGTCAGGCATATAAAGTCTC
>DASWJH010000030.1 GCA_036397255.1 Nitrospiria bacterium | reverse complement strand
GCTGGAGCCCCCTTAAAATAAAGCATGGCCTCATAAAGTGTTTCCGCAAGGGGAGTCCAGTCATCCGTGGGGGTGGTGTTCACCGCATCGATTAACGCCTGTCGGTTGGTGACCGATCCTGTAAAAATGGCATCCATATCTTTTAATTCGGCGGTATAGGTGGGCCCATGGGTATTGTCCGTAATAAGCCCTCCACCCGAAGTGTTATTAAACTCCATTACGCCGAATCGGACCCCCTGAGTGGAACCAATAATATTGGTCACCACCGATTTCGCCACATCGATTTTTTTCTGACTCGCCCCAGAGGAAACGTTCCAATTGACAAAATTTCCTGTTCGAAAGGTACCCAAATTGGCAAATTTGGATTGGCAGGTTCCCTGTGAGGAAAGAAAACCAAAATAATTACCGTTGGTCAATAAAGCACTCTTTGCAGGACAGGAGGCAAGAATGGTGTTTACATCACTAATATGCTCCACCCATTTTCCTTCCACCCCGAACCCAACCTTCTTATACACCGCATTACTGATACAAGGGCTGTTCCCTCCACCACCACAGGAGACGGTGTCCGGATAGGGAGAGGGGCCTGGAGGTGTGTCGGTTGCGGTATTGGGGTCATATGGATCACCCATATTAGCCAAGGCATCCATACTTATCGAGCTATCAAAGATAAAAAGAACGTTGGGCTGATAGGTTGCTGATGAGCCCCCGTAGATATCAATATCCTCCGCAAACGGAGCGCTGGAGGCCCAACCCAAAAAACCCAAAGAAACTAATAAAATGGCTATTTTTTTCATTTTAGGTACCCGACCCTTTCACTAAGATTTTTCCCATAACCTGGGATTGCTGTTCCTGAGCTCCGTCCGCGGTCCCGCAAACGGTTCCACGAACGAAACCTCTTCCGGTGGAAGTAATCGTGTAATAATCGGCTTTATGCGTTTTCACACTGGTACCGGAACCCACAGGGGGGGGTCCACTGGCCATAAAGCTAACCGCTCCTGTGGCATCGGTATCATTGGAACACAGATCGATCCCGGCTCTTGGAAAGCCTCCTGGATAACTGGACCCCTCACCAGCGTAACTGGTTTGATTAAAGTAATTACTATCCTGGAATACGTAATTGATCCCTCCTTCGGATGCAAAGAAGGTTTGGCGCCCTCCTTTAAAATTGCCCGAAAGAATGATTTCATCGGAGGAGGTAAGAAGCCCTGAAAGACCCATAAAAGTTAGAATCACCAGAACCAACAATACCAAAATCATGGCAATTCCCGAATCGTTCTGAATCGGCTCTAGAAGCGTTTTTATCTGAGTTTCTGTCTTAATTTTTTTAATGGATGATTTCATTTTCCTTCCCCAGTTGATAATCATAATTCGAGATTTCTGACTTTAACGATGGTGGACAATTGCCTGGTTCTCGCTGCCCCCCCGATCTGTGAAACATCCTTAGTGGTCCCAGAGGAAATGGTGATCCGCACTGCCCGGATGTCCAAGGAATTGGCTGGAGGCACGGCGGTCTCCGTCCCCGAGCTGGAAATGTAACTAAATTGCAAATCCTGAATATTCTCCGCCAGCGTGACCCCGTTTCGACGAAGAGACGTACCCACCAGGTCATAGGTCACTATAAACGGGGGGTAGACCACCATATCACCCGGCCGAAGAACCGCACTATCCGGGGCAGGGGTATCCAAGGGAATTTCTGCTGGAGGACCCGGCAGTGGACCACCGGCGCTAATGGTGTGAGAACTGATCAGTTCTTTTGAACCGGGCCTTAAAATATTAACCACCCCGCCGATAAAACCATTAATCGATTGGACATAAACCTTGGTGGCTCCCCCATCCACCACTAATCCCCCACTGGGGACCAGAAAAGTGGAAAACCCATTGGTAATACTGAAGCTAATAGAATCCGGATTACTGTTGGTGCATGCGGGGGCGGCGGGGCAGAGCGGAATTACACCTTTGGGAATATCCGCACCGGCCCTCCGAATTTCCGCTGCTATCATATCCATGGCCACACGGATATCCTGCTGCGCCTCGGATACCTCCTCCTGAATTAAATACCCCTTTTGTTGATTGACCACCATTTCAAAAATCCAGATCATGGACACGCCCAATATAACCACCACCACCATCATTTCAATTAATGTAAATCCAAAAGAATTTTTTAATAAGGACTCGGATCCACTGAATTTATTTTGTACCTTTAATTTCATCTTCATATTTCCTCTCTCAATCCCTTATGGGGCCGCCCGCCCGGTAAAAACCACCGAATGGTTTCCGTTATCCACCCAACTGACCGTCAGATCAATCCGTTTGAGACCCACCACCGGTGTATCGTTGGTCACTGTATACTGTCCGTTAAAGGTCACACCGTTCACGGTGGCTGGAAAATAATTGGCACCCCCTAAGGGAACGCTAATCACACCGTTATAGGTCCCCGCAATGAGTTGTGGATCATTGATCGCCAAAAGTTTTATCCGTTCCATCAACCTTTCGCCAAGGGCTGCTGCCGTACTCATCTTGTATCCATTGGTATTGGCACTAATGGTCGCAAACTGCATTCCTGCAAGCATCAAAACACCAATCTCAAGAATCACCAGTGCGATTAAAAGCTCCAACATTGAAAACCCTCGTTCATTGAGGATCTTCATCTTTCCGTTTAGCAATTTAGCCATGCGGCACCTCCCCACCTCCAACATCGGACCCGACCCACTAAATTGACCGAAATGGCAATGTTCTCACCCCTAGCGTTGGTCAAGTAGACCTCTCCTGCTTCATCCGGGGTTCTATTGGTTTGAAAAGTCACATCATTTCCTCCAAAGGTAAATGGCGCTCCCCCAATGGCCACACCCCCAACATCGATGGTTCCATTCCCGGGTGCCCCTCCACCGCTCACACCAAAGAAAATGCCAACTGGCAAGGGGACAGGGGTCCCATCTCCCAAGTTATACCGATCGCTAACTGGGGCGGCATTATCCGTAAAGGTAATGGTCCGATTGGCATTTCGGGTCACCGCAATTTGAGCGTCCTTCCTCATGGAAGAGATGAGTTCTCTGGCTGCGGTGTTGAGCCGATAATGATCCATTTGAGAATTCATTAAACCAAAGGCCATAATTGTCAAAACCCCCAAAATTGCTCCCACCACCATGATCTCGATAGCGGTAAATCCTTCTTGATTTTTCATTCAAACCTCCAAATCAACATCTGGGCCAAATGAAAATGCAATGGAAATGCCAAACTTCCAAATTAAATGGGGTGTCTATGAAAGGCTCAAATATTCAAAAAGTTAGGAGAGTTTTGAGGGAAAGACAAAAGGTAAGAAAAGGGGTGAAATCAGGTAATGGGCTACCGAATTATGTAATAGACTACACAATTTTAAATTCTTTTTTTTTAAGAATCCTTTTTTTAAACAAAAGGACAAGGTGGCCGGTTTACGGGTTATCCTAAGATGGATGAGTAATTGGAGGGAACTGCTGTTGGATAAAAGAACTATTCGTCTAATTCCTGGGTGACCCGAAGGATTTCTTCAAGAGTGGTTTTCCCTTCCAGGGTTTTTCGAAAGCCCTCTTCCCTCAAACCGACGAATCCCTGTTGAGAAGCCACCTGTCGAATTTGACTGGATGAGGGCTTGGTGGCAATTAGACTCCGAATGGCATCATCAATCATCATCATTTCAAAAAGGCCCAATCTTCCTTTATAGCCGGTATCACGGCATTCCTGACATCCTTTGCCCTTCACCAACGTAATTTCATTTTTGTCTTCCATGGTTACCCCCGTTGATTTAAAACCACCCATGGAGGAAAGGGGAGCACGGTAACTGGTTTTACATTGAGGGCAAACCGCTCGAACCAATCGTTGCCCAATTACACATAAAAGGGAAGAGGCTACCAGAAAGGGCTCAACACCCATATCCACCAAGCGCGCAATGGCCCCCGGGGCATCATTGGTGTGAAGGGTGGACATAACCAGATGACCCGTTAATGCAGCCTGTATGGCAATGGTTGCCGCTTCTTTATCCCGGATCTCTCCCACCATCACCACATCCGGGTCCTGGCGTAAAATAGACCGGAGGCCATTGGCAAAAGTCACCCCAACCTTAGGGTTGACCTGAACCTGACTGATTCGGTTCAATTGGTATTCCACCGGATCTTCAATGGTGACAATATTTTGTTCAACCGCATTCATACCATTTAAGGCAGCATAAAGTGTAGTGGTCTTTCCACTTCCGGTAGGCCCGGTAACCAAGATCAAACCATAGGGCCTTTTCACAATCTTTTTAAACCGGTTGCAGGTATCCGGTGAAAACCCCAACTCCTCAAGACGGAGAAGGGACCCTCCTTTTTCTAAAAGCCTCATAACGATTTTCTCACCATAAAGGGTAGGGAGGGTTGAGAGCCGAATATCAACCTCTTTATCTTCTACTTTGGTCTGGTACCGTCCATCTTGAGGAATCCGTTTTTCGGCAATATCCAGATCCGCCATTATCTTGATTCGGGAGGCCACCCCTGCGTGCAAATGCCGGGGGGGGGCCATAACCTCCCGGATAACCCCATCGATCCGAAAACGGATCCGTAAAACCTCTGATTCGGGCTCAATATGGATATCGCTGGCTCCTTCTTTGACTGCCTTGGAAATGATGGAACTGACCAATTTAATGACCGGAGTATCCTTAGCCATCTGCTCCATAGAAACCTGTTGGTTTTCTTTAGGAACACCCCCTTGAGCGGTAATGTCCCGGATGGCCTCCTCCATGGTTGCCGTCCCGCTGTAGTAACGTTCAATGGCACGGTCCACATCGGCTTCCGTACTCACGACGGAGACTACCTCCAACCCCGTTTCCTGTTTAATATCATCAATCGCAAACACGTTCAAAGGGTCCACCATGGCAAGGGTTAATGCGCCATCCTTTTTGTATACCGGGATAACCCGGTGCCGCCGGGCAAGGGCTTCGGGAATTTTCTGCACCACCTCTGGGTCAAAAAGGGTATTGGATAAAACCATGTGAGGAATTCCCATCTGCTTTCCAAGAACCTTGATAATATCCTCTTCGGTTACAAACCCAAGGGTTTTAAAAATACTTCCCACACGACCCCCGCGCTTGCGCTGCTCTTTTAAGGCTTGTTCCAGCTGCGCAGGGGAAAGGAGTCCCTCGGCGATCAGCATCTCTCCAAGCATTTTTCGTTTTTGTCGCGGTTGGGGTATCATCGTGATAACAATAACCTTTCCATTTTCAGAGGCTTCAATTTTTCAGTAAAATGTTTTTCAAAATGATTTTTTTGCGGTTGGAAAAACCATTGATCCCAGGATTAAAAATGGACACCGATTAAAAGTATAACCGGGGATCCAAACCCTGTCAAAATAAAGAAAATAAGGTAGAAAGAGGATGCGAAAAGGAGGGGAACCTGAAAAGGGGGCCTACTTCATGATTGGACGAAAAAAGTCCACAGTTTTCTCCAACCCATGAAAAAGGGAAACCCTGGGAGACCAATCCAGATCTTTTGCCAACTTATCGAAACTCAGGACGCTTCTTTTTTGCTCGCCCCGTCTTTCAGGACCATGTTGCTCCTTAACAGAGGCCCCGGTGATTTCATTTATAATTTGAAAAAGCTGATTGACGGAGGTTTCTATCCCAGTTCCCACATTAAAAATACCATTTTTTGAATTATTTAGAACAGCCATATTGGCCTCCACCACATCTTCCACGAATACGTAATCCCGGGTCTGATTTCCATTACCATTAATTAAGGGCTGTTCCCCCTTAAGCATCTTTTGAGCAAAAATAGCAACCACCCCAGCCTCGCCAAAGGGATCTTGGCGGGGTCCGTACACATTGCTGTAGCGAAGACTGGTATAATCCAAACCGCTGTTTTTTTGATAAAAATAAAGGTAATGCTCCCCTGATAACTTGCTCACCCCGTAGGGGGAAAGGGGTTGTGTGGAACACTCTTCGGTGGTAGGAATAACCGTTTGTTCTCCATAAATGGCTCCCCCGGAGGAGGCAAAAATAATCCTTTGGGTCCCTGCTTTAACCCCATTTTCTAATACATTTAAAAAACCGAGAATATTGACATGGGCGTCAAAAAGGGGATCGGCCACGGATCTTCGGACATCCATTTGTGCCGCATGATGGCTGACCACCTCCGGCCGCTCACGCTTAAAAACCTTTTCCAGTTTGGGGCTAACCACATCCATTTTATAAAACTTTGCCGCCCGGTTGAGATTTTTCTTTTTTCCGGTGGAAAGATTATCCACAATAGATACTCGATGGCCTTCTTCTACTAGTCGATCCACCAGATTGGAACCGATAAAGCCGGCACCTCCCGTCACCAAAATTCTCATGAACACTCCCCTTATAGTTCGCTATTCGTTTTTGATCGGTCCATTTCCAAAAACCATTGTATAAAACCCTTCATCCCGTCTTCAAAAGAGGTTCGGGGGAAATACCCCAATACCTCCCCAGCCCGTTTCACATCCGCATAGGTTAAAGGAACATCTCCGGGTTGCTCCGGTAAAAATTCGATTTGAGCTTTTTTACCGAGCAATGATTCAATCTTTCTAACCATTTCAAAAAGTGTAACGGTTTGCGATTCGCCAATATTTAAAACCTCAAAACCGCTTTTCCGGTCTAAAGCCCGAACCACCCCATCGATGGCATCATCGATATAGGTATAATCTCTTCGGCTCTTCCCCCCCCCATAAAGAGGAATGGGCTTTCCCTCGTGGATCAGTCGTGTAAATTTATGGATCGCCATTTCGGGCCTTTGGCGAGGTCCATACACGGTGAAAAACCGCAGACAGGCCATGGGAATTTTATAAAGATGGTAGTAAGTATAGCATAAAAGCTCCCCGGCTTTCTTCGTTGCCGCATACGGGGAAATGGGATAATCCACCCGGTCTTTTTCAGAGAAAGGAACTTCCGAGCGGCTTCCATAGACGGAAGAGGAGGATGCAAAAACGAAGTTTTTAATTTGAAATTGTTTTGCCATTTCCAGAAGGTTCAAAGTCCCCCGGACATTCACCTCTTCATATACCAGGGGCTCAATTAAGGACGGTCTCACCCCTGCTCTAGCAGCCCCATGGAAAACAAGGTCAAAGGAAAACTCTTCAAAAAGGCGTTTCAGCAGGGTTAAGTCCCGAATATCCCCCTCCACCAGTGTGAAGGTGGACTGATCCAACAGGTTCTTCAAATTGATCCGTTTTAAATTGGGATCATAAAAAGGATCAAAGTTATCCAGGCAAACCACCTCCAAACCCTTGCCCAAAAGCCGCTCCATCAGATGGGAACCAATAAAGCCTGCTCCTCCTGTAACCAATACCCTATTCATTGTTTTCTCGTTTTTTTTTTGCGTAAATAAAAAACTCCTGATTTCCTTTTTTTCCTTTTAAAACAGAAGGCACATACCCGCCGGTTTTAAAACCGGTTCCCTCCAAAAACTGCATTATATCTTCAATGACATTTTTTTGCTTTCTCTCCGAGCGAATAACCCCTCCTTTCTCCACCGCCCCTTTTCCCACTTCGAATTGAGGCTTGACCAAAACCAAAAGCTCCCCCTCATCCTTTAGGAATTTTATTAAATAGGGAATCACCTTCTTCAAGGAAATAAATGAAACATCCACCGTGATGAGATCCATATCGGAGGAAACTCGCTCCCTTGTTAAATCCCGAACATGGGTTCGCTCCAGGACAATGACCCGGGGATCATTTCGAAGGGACCAGTCCAGTTGACCATATCCTACATCCACGGCATACACACAGCGAACACCCTGGGACAATAGGCAATCGGTGAAACCACCCGTAGAAGCCCCCATATCCATAGCCACTTTTCCTTTTGGATGGACCCCAAAACCTTTCAATGCCCCCTCTAACTTGAGTCCACCTCGACTGACAAAGGGGTTGGCCTCCTCAAGAATCGAGATAGGGTCTTTAGAGGAAACCAACGTTCCTGCCTTAACCATCGGGGATCCTCCCACCAAAACCTTCCCAGCCAGAATGAGCCCTTGAGCCCTTTGACGGCTCGGAACCATTCCCCGATCAACCAAAACACGGTCTAACCGCTCTTTTTGGGAAACTCTTTTTTTTTCTGAAACTTTTTTCATTCTGAATCAGTCTGGCTTAATCCCAATGATTCGGCTTCATCCAGACGAAAAGGTTTTAGTTTTACCTTCCCGTCTTTTTCTTTCAAAAGAATTTCAACCTTTTTTTCGGCATCATCCAATATTTTTAAACAGCTTTTAGAAAGCTTAACCCCCTCCTCAAAGACCTTTAAGGATTCTTCAAGGGAAAGATTTCCTTTCTCGAGGGCATTCACAATTTGCTCAAGTCGTTTAACCGCTTCTTCAAATTTGATTTGTGCCATTTTCCCTCATTTCATCCCGTGGTTAAACTGAAAAACCAACGAATTATGTTAAATCTCCCTTTGGGGGTTCTTCCCCTAATTTTCCGGTCACTACTTTTTCCGCTCTGCAATAAACCTCCCCCTGGAAAAGCTTTACTTTGATCGGATCTCCAGGGCGAATATGTTCGGCACGCCTTAACACCTGGTGGTCAGGAAGACGCCACGTGATGCTATACCCTCTCTCCAACACAGAAAGGGGGCTTAGGGCATTGAGTCTTGCAAAAAACTCCCCTGCAATTTGCTTTTTCCCCACCAATCGGTTTTGCATCTGATCCTCAAGCCGTTGAATCCACAGGTTCAACGTTAAAGAGGATCGGTGAATCACCTCCACAGGGTTCAGGTGTCTCAATCCCTGCTCTAAATTCATCAGTTTTCTTTTCCTCTCCAACATCAAATGATGAAAACCCAGACGGAACCGCCCATCCAATTCATCCAACCTCTGTAAAAAACCTTCAATTCGGAGCCGGGGATCCATTAAACCACCCTTTTGCTCTTTCAAACGCCCCTTACAGGCTTCCAAATGAATACGTACCCCGTGTGTCAAGCGAACCAGAAATGTTTGGAATCGTTCCAACCATTCTTCCCGACTTTTGCTGACCATTTCTGCCGCAGCAGAAGGGGTCGGGGCTCTCAGGTCTGCCACAAAATCCGCAATGGTAAAATCTGTTTCATGTCCCACCGCCGAAATGATGGGAAGTTGAGAGCGAAAAATGGCCCTGGCCACCACCTCTTCATTAAATGCCCACAGGTCTTCGATGGAGCCCCCTCCCCGTCCCAAAATAATCACATCAATGCCACCCATTTGATTCAAATCGTCTAAAGCCTGGGAAATTTCTTTGGCAGAACTTTCCCCTTGAACTCGGACCGGAACCAGAACAACCCGCAGACCGCCCCGCCGCCGCTCCAAAACATTTAAAATATCCCGAACCGCAGCCCCTGTGGAAGAGGTAATCACGCCAATGGTTTGGGGGAAAATGGGAAGTGGTTTTTTCCGCCCCTCCTCAAAGAGGCCTTCCCGGGCCAATCTTTCTTTCAGTTCCTCAAATGCCAGTTGAAGGGCCCCGATTCCTTTCGGCTCCAAATATTCCACAATGACCTGATAGTCTCCCCGGGGTTCGTACACCGAAAGCCGCCCACGGCAAAGAACACCTTGACCATCTTTAGGGGAAAACTTCAAAAAACGACCCATGGAGCGGAACATCACTGCCCGAACCTGGCTGTTCTGATCCTTCAGGGTAAAATAAAGGTGACCGGATGAAGGCTGTTTCATATTGGTAATTTCGCCCTCTACCCAGATATCCCGAAATTGTTCTTCCAGGGAATTCTTAATCAAGAGGGTCAGTTGGGTAACATTGATAATTTTTTTTCCAGCCATATCCATTTTCGATTAAACCGTATCGCTTAATTGGACCCGTTCAATAGCCAAACCCCGGCCTGTTCGTTCATCCACTTCAATCATCACCCCACATAACAAAGCAGGACCCGAAGCCACCTTGAAACGGTGAGGCATATGGGTTAGAAATTTTTTAAGGGCCACATCTTTTTGGATTCCAATAATGGAATCGGTGGGCCCGGTCATTCCGACATCGGTGATATAAGCGGTACCTTTTGTTAAAATTTTTTCGTCCGCGGTCTGGACATGCGTATGGGTTCCCACAACGGCACTCACCTCTCCATCGAGAAACCATCCCATGGCCTGTTTTTCAGATGTGGCCTCCCCGTGTATATCGACCAAAATCACTGGGGTCTCCGAACGCAATTTTTCCACTTCTCTTTTTGCAGTTCGGAAGGGACAATCCAGGGGGGGCATAAAAACCTGGCCCATCACTTGTAAAACCCCGACCCGAACGGAATTTCGGGCTTCAATAATGACTTTACCTTCCCCGGGTACCCCTTCCGGATAATTCGAAGGGCGAATGAGTCGTTTTTCCTTACAAATGAATTCTTCAATTTCTTTCACATCCCATATATGATTTCCCATGGTAATGGCATCTACCCCCCATTCAAAAAATTCTTTTACAATTCTCGGGGTAATACCAAAACCACCCGCTGCATTTTCCCCATTGAGAACAACAAGATCAATTCCCCGTTCAGGAATCAAAGAACTCAGGTGTTTTTTCACAACCAAGCGACCCGGTTCCCCCATGACATCCCCAATAAAAAAAATTTTCATCGGCTACCCGCTCAAGTTGAAAACCAAAAAAGTATTTCCATTCATAAACCAGGATAAGAACAAATCTGTAGATAACAAAAGGGAGCCCAAAACGGGCTCCCTTTTCTTTGTTACAACCAATCCATTTAATTAAATAAAACAGGAAACCAGGCCCATCAAACGCCCCGTTTTTTATCTTAAAAATTTCCCGAACCTAAGGGGTTACAAGACAAAACCCTCGAAACCATTGGCCGTTTCTCTTCCGTTCGAGAAGGGGTGTATTTTTGTGCAGAGAGAAAATGAATTTGGTTGATTTTATTCAAATTTCCCCCCACCTTTGCCGTGGAGGCAGAAATTTTTGAACCTGGATCACCAGGTGGGCATCCTGATGGGAATTTTAGGCTTCCCTTTTTTTCTCCCAAAAGGCAGATAAGGGCATGCACACCACTCCCAGAACTGGACTCCCTTTTTTAATTCATTGGCTCAAAATTCCCAACCTCACACGGACAATGCAGGGGAAATGTTATTACGACAGATCTTGAGCCAAGCATTAAGTGGATGGAAGTCTAACAAACCAAAATCTAAAATTCAAGGAGAAAAATGATTAAATAATACAATAAGTTCAGATATCCTGCCTCGTTGACGACCTACAATAAATTTGTTAGACTTCAAAAGGGGAAAATAATATGAACGGGCGCGACCAAATCCAGGTCCTTCAGGATAACATAGAGCAGGTTATTAAAGGAAAAAGTCAGGCCATTAAACTTTCGATAATTACCCTTTTGGCCAAAGGACATCTCCTCATTGAAGATGTTCCCGGGGTTGGAAAAACCACCCTCGCCCATGCCCTGGCCCGGTCTTTGGACTGCTCTTTTAAAAGAATTCAATTTACCAGCGACCTCCTGCCCTCCGATATATTAGGCGTTTCTATTTACCACCAACAAGCCCATGAGTTTGAATTTAAACCTGGGCCCATTTTTGCGAACATCATTCTCGCGGATGAAATTAACCGGACAACCCCAAAAACTCAAAGTAGCCTTTTGGAGGCCATGAATGACGTTCAAGTAACTGTTGAAAATAAAACCTATCCTCTTCCCAAACCGTTTATGGTCATTGCCACCCAAAATCCAATGGAGCATTACGGCACTTACCCCCTTCCGGAATCACAGTTGGACCGGTTTATGATGCGGGTTCGCATTGGTTATCCTAATTTAGAAGCGGAAAAATGGATCCTCATGAAAAATCACTCCCAGTTTTCCCTGGAGGAAATCCCCTCGGTCATCACAAACGATCAGGTTCTCATTCTTCAAAAAGAAGTGGAGGGAGTTTTGGTGGAAGAAAGCTTGGTCCAATATCTCCTAGAAATCATTTCGGCCACCCGCCAATCCGACCGTCTGAGTTTAGGAGCCAGCACCCGGGCCGCCATGTCCCTATTTCGAGCCGCCCAATCCCATGCTTTTGTCTCCGGAAGGGATTACTGCATCCCCGATGACATCAAAATTCTTGCTCCCTCAGTTCTTTCACACCGCGTCATTATCCAATCCTTTGAAACATCAAAAAATCCAACCCAGGAAGCCGAGGAAATCATTCAAGCCATTCTTCAACACGTGGCAGTACCTCTTTAAGGGGTTCCCTCCATGGCCACCCACAAAAAGGAAAACCCATTAAAGAAAAGTCCTAAAAATTCCACCCGGTTTCGAATTGCCTACCGAAACCGCTCTGTAAAATTTACAAAGGAAGGCACACGGTTTGTCCTTCTGACCCTTGGGGTTGGTGTGGCAGCCATAAACACAGGGAATAATCTCCTATACCTTATTTTGGCCATGATGCTGAGTTTTATTATTGTCTCGGGTATTCTCTCCGAGCAATGCATCCGAAAAATTAGGATAAAAAGAAAGATTCCTTCTCCCCTTTATGCAAATACTCCGTTCAAAGTGGATCTGGAGGTCCGAAATGGAAAAAAGTTTTTTCCCTCCTTTTCCCTTCAATTACACGATACCCTTCAAAACAATGAGAATTGCCCTTCCACCTATTTTTTTGTGTTGGGTCCCCACCAAGAAATTCAAAGAGGTTACTCCCTGGAGTTGCCCCAACGGGGACTTTATCGTTTTGAAAGCCTTTCGCTGAACACCCGTTTCCCTTTTGGGTTATTTATCAAAACTCTGACTTACCCTTTAATTGATGAGATCGTGGTCTACCCACAAATTGAACCCATTTCCCCTTCACTGAGCCCCTTTTCTTCCAAGAAAGACGAGATGGAGGTCAACAAAAAAGGACATGGGACCACGCTTTATCAATTAAGAGAATTCCAGCATGGCGATGACGCCCGAACCATTCACTGGAAAACCTCCGCACGTCACGGAAGACTCCTGATCAGGGAAAATGAAACAGAAGAGGAAAAAAGGGTTATTCTCGTATTTGATAATCGCCAGGGAAAGGAATTCTCTCAAAAAACCGCCCATCTTTTTGAAAAAGGGGTAACCCAGACGGCCTCCCTCGCTTTTTATTTTATCCAAAAGGGATATGCCCTGGAACTGGTGACGGCGAATTCCCATTTTCCCTTTTCCAAAGGGGCCCAGCACCTCCACAAAATTTTACACTACCTAGCCCTGGTCACCCCACAAACAAAAGACACAATGGAAGAAAACCTTCTCAAAAGCAGGGGAAACCCACAAGATTACCGCTTTTTAATCCTGGGGATTGGGAAATCCCTTTGGAACGGAAAAGAGCACCAATTTACTCAAATTTTAAATGCATCCTCTCCCCTAAGAGGGTAACCCGTGAAACTTTCGTTCGCATTTCGAATCGGTTCATACTTACTGGCCCTGTCCGGCTTTTTCTCTATCATTTTAACGGGGAATCTTCCCCCACTCATCGTGATTCCTGGTTTAATGGCTTTTGGAATTAACCTGGTTCAACTCCTTACCGGGGGCAATGCACTTTTTTCCAAACGGACCTGGTACGGAATGACCCTGGTGGTTTTTATTCTCTTCGTCGTTGATACCTTATGGATTTCCCGTTCCATCCTGCACTCCACCACTCATTTTTTGATCTTCCTGATGATCAACAAACTGTTTAACCTATCCACCGCAAAAGATTATTTACAACTCTATCTGATCAGTTTTTTACAACTTCTTGCAGCTTCGGGCCTTTCCCCTGGCTTTTCTTATGCAGTTTCTTTTTTATTATTTCTGATTTTGGCAGTCTGGACCCTCATTCTGTACCATCTCCAACGGGAAGTGGAACTACAGGAAAAACACAGAAAAACCCTTTCCCTCGACGATCAATTGGCCATCCCCGGGCAGGAACATGGACTGGAAAGGGTCATTACCCTTCCATTTTTTACGGTCACCAACATCATCGCAGTTTCAGCCTTTACCTTAGCCTTGCTGCTTTTCTTTTTGATCCCCCGAATTGGCACTGGAATGTTTCACCAGGGGAATACCGAAACGGTAAAGGTATCTGGTTTTTCCAATTCCGTGAGACTGGGAACCATCGGACCCGTAAAATTAGATCCTACGGTGGTCATGAGAGTGGTCATTTTAAAGGAAGGAAAAAACTGGAAAAGCCCTCTCTATTTGCGGGGAACCGCTTTTGATTTTTATGATGGCCTCACCTGGAAGAAATCCCTTTCCCCCAATTTTCCGTTATACAAAAACGATCAGGACGAATTCCCAATCACCAATTATAAAAACAACGCAGTTACCATTCATCAGGAAATTATATCCGAACCCCTGGACACCCCCATTCTTTTTGCACTCTCTGATGTAACTGCCGTTCGCGGACCGTTTTCAACCCTTTATACCGATTCGCTGGGAACCCTCTCCCTGCCCTTTACACCCCTCTCCCGGTATTCATACAGTGCCACTTCTAAGCTTCCGGTTAAACCTGGCCCAAAACAGATTTTTTCTCAGAATAAAATTCCTTCCGACATACAAAAGTTCTATCTCCAACGGCCCAGAACAATGGACCGGATTCAAACCTTGGCGAAAAACGTGACCTCGGGATTCCAAAGTCCTTTTCAGCGGGCCACTTCCATTGAAAACTTTCTTAAATCCAATTATAGATATTCCCTGGATATCCCAGCCTCCACTTTTAATCACCCCATTGAAGAGTTTCTTTTTAACCGAAAAACTGGCTATTGTGAGCATTATGCTTCGGCCATGGTTCTCATGCTGAGAACCTTAGGCATTCCGGCTCGCATGGTGAGCGGTTTTTTACCCACCGAATGGAATGATTACGGAAACTATTTTACGGTACGCCAAAGAGATGCACACACCTGGGTTGAGGCTTACTTGGGGGGGTTTGGATGGGTCTCCTTTGATCCCACTCCCGCAGTAGGGCTTCCCGTGGGATTTAAAGCTTTTTCAACATTGGCCGATTATTTTGACACCCTTCGCCTCAAATGGGACCGCTATATTATCCAATATTCATTTCGGGATCAGGCCACCATGGTCAAAACCCTACGAGACAATGCAGAAACATTCCAAAAGAAAACCCAGGATTTTTTTAAAGACCTGCTTGCTGGATTTCGATCACTCACCTTTTCATCGGATCAGAAGGGCGGTTTTCCCTATTTTCTGCCCTTCTTGGGAATTATAATTACCGCAGGGGCCCTTTTTCTTTTTTATAGGTTAAAAAAAGGAAAACCTCAGGAACAAAACCCCCAGGAAATTTTGAAAAAGAAAAGTAAGAAGGTCCTTCCCCTCTATATGAATATGTTAACCCTTTTACAAGAACATGGGTTTTATAAGGAAAACCACCAAACACCCTACGAATTTTTACGTACCATGAGACTTCAAGAAAGTCCCCTTACCCAAACCGCAACCGAAATCACACAGCTTTATATCAGCATTCGTTTCGGTAGGCTTCCCTTTTCATCAGAGGAAAAATTCCGGATTTCAAACCTTTTAGCCCATCTCCAAAAACAAGGAAACCGATTAAAAGGAGAGAGAACAGGTCAAAAAGACAGTCCGAAAATCATTCAAGAGTAAATTTCCCAAATTAATTACCAATGGTCTTTTCTAATTAAAACCTTCAATTTCTTTTAAAGCTAACGTGGGTTCTATTCGATTCCAATAAATAATATGATTCTCAAAAGACTTGAAAATCAAATCAGCAAAATCAATTCTGAGGGCTGGGTGATCCCTCAATATAAAAATTTTTCTTTTTCAAACATCCCCTTAGCCATCCGCTCTTTATTGGAGGGCACCACAACTCCGCATCCCCTTTCCGGAATCCTTGACCAAGCAGAAATCAATGGAAAAAATTCAAAAAAAGTAGTCCTTTTTTTGCTGGATGGGTTTGGGTATCTTCAATGGTTAAAATATGCCCAACATTATGAGTTTCTCGAAAGGGTCACCAAAAACGGTGTAGTTGCCCCCATCACAACGGTGTTTCCATCCACCACCGCAGCAAGCCTAACCACCATTCATAGCGGTTTAACACCCCAGGAACATGGTTTACCTGAGTGGTGGGTCTATTTCGAGGAAATCAACAAACTGGTGGCAACCCTCCCTTTTTCAGCAATGGGTGAGGAGGGTCCCGATTCCCTTCTAAGATCTGGCGTTGACCCCAGCCTTTTATTTGATGGGACAACCCTTTACCAAACTCTTAAACAATCCCATATTTCCTCTTATACTTTTATTAGAAATAGTTATGCGAAAAGCGTTTATTCAAATCTGGTCCATCGGGGAAGCGTTACCGTCCCATACATTAACGCCTCTGATCTTTTTGCCAATTTAAGAAAAAAACTATTTGAAACCACCTCCAAAAATCTCTTTTATGTGTATTGGGACTCCATTGATTCCATTTCACATCGTTACGGACCTCATTCTGAACCTTATTTGGCTGAACTCAACAGTTTCACCTATTTACTTCAAAATGAATTCTTGGAAAAAATTCCAAAAGGGGCCGCTCAAGAGGTTTCAATTATGGTTACCGCCGATCATGGGGAACTCAATGTTGATCCGGAAGAAACCATCTATTTGAACGCTTTCCCGGAAATCGTCAGTAATTTCCGGTGTGGCCCAACAGGTGAGAAAATACTCCCTTGGGGAAGCCCTCGGGATATTTACCTGGCCATTCAGGAAAAAGAAATCCCTAACACGGTTCGTATTTTAAGTGAACGATTACAGGGAAAAGCGAGAATAAAATTATCCCTTGATGCGGTGAAGGAGGGACTATTTGGAAAAGGAGTTCAACACAAACAATTTAAAAGCCGAGTGGGGGATATCCTCATTCTTCCCCTTGAGAACCACACCATTTGGTATGAGCATATCCCCGGGAAAAAGTTCGGATTCTATGGTGCCCATGGAGGGTTAACACCCGATGAAATGCTGGTTCCCTTTGCCGTAGCAAACCTCTCCAAACTTCTTTAATTTAACACCCTAAATACCCCCCCAACATAATTACCAAAGTCTGGGAACCAATCCCGCAATCCCGATAACCTACCATAACCCATGAGAAGGGTGCGTCATCATCTTTTACGGTTCGAAGTCTTATGGTTTCTGAGGTGTCGGAAAATTTAACACCCCAATAAAAATTAACAACCTATTGAACTAACTAACATTTTTAACTTATTGGGTTAAAAATTCATCTTTTTAAAGGCTCCATTACTTTTTTAGTGTCGAAAAATTTTACAATTCCTCTTTCGTTCAATTTTTTAAAAAGCATAACCCATTGAATTTTTTAAAATTTATATTTTGGCAAAAGAATTGCTTATATTTCCCCTTGAAAAGGAGGTAACACTTACATGGGAAAGATAAGATTGTTTACAGCGTTCATAGCGATCGCACTTTTAGTTGGGCTTAACCATTCCAATGCATTTGCGGTCCCCATTGTTTTTAATTTAGGATATGGCGGGACGGTTTCCTACGGCGGGGGTCCAGCCCCTTTAACAACCTCAAATGGCTTGGTCACTTCGGTCGGCAATGGAACCACAACCACAAGCATTACCGGCGGGGCCCTTAATTTTACAACGGGTACTTTGAACAGCCTTTCCTTAAGCTCTCCTTTTGAATATAAGTTCAACTCCGGTGGAAGCCTTTCCATTAACGGAAACGCTGGTTCCGGCTCGGCTGTTTTAATGACCGGGAATTTCGCTGATATTACCACTTTCAGTTGCTGTACTGGTGGGGGAGGTACCTATACTTCTTCCTTTTCGGGACTTTTAAATATTAACTACGTGGATCCCAATTTAGCCAACCTTTTGGCATTTAATCCTCCCCCTAATGGAGGGTCTATCGCCCAGGTTCAAATTTTCTTCGGAACCGCCCCAACAGCCGGAGCGGCATTTTCGGGAACTCAAGCAGGTGGAGCAATCACTGCGAATGATACGGCCTCCGTTCCTGAACCCACTAGCTTGATTCTTCTTGGGGCAGGTTTAATGGGTTTTGCTCTTGTCGGAAGGAAACTTAGAAAAAACACCCTTTCCTGAATTTAATAAATTTCCATAATTCCGTTCTTTTTTAATGACCCGGTAAGGTTTTTACCGGGTTTTCTTTTTTTAAATGAGAAAGAGGGGTACCGAATTTTTGTGCTTGATAGATGGTGTTTCCTGCTGAAATAGCATAAAAGGGGGTAATGGGACATCCTGCCGAACGAAGGGCCTGAGCCACCCAAACATTACAGGTTTTAAAAAGGTGGAATTTTTCTTTCGCCATATAAAAACGGCTGTTTTTATAAAGACCTTGGCCCAAATCCACCGGATTACCCATTTCCTTTCTTAAAAAAGTATTGTCAATATAACCAATGAGATTTTCAAAACCCTTATTGGATAAATGGATTTCAATGATTTCGCTCTCAGGGAAGAAATTTTCTATTGAGCCGTTGAACCCAACAACATGCAAAACACTCTGAGTAGGCCAAAGACCAGCTTTAAGGGTTACCCAAAAACCTGGGTCAGACATAGGGTAATAATCTCGGTCCCCCCAACCCACCTCCAGGTATTGAAAATCTGAGAATTGAGCCTTCTCCGGAAAAACCCCCGTAGGAATCTCTTTTATCTGAATTACAATTCCAGTGTGCCAATCATTATGGTTTAATAAATAAATAGAATGAAAAGGTTCATCCGGTTGTGGGGGATATAACTCCTCGATCGGTCCTGCGCACCCCGTCCATATAAAAACCACCATTAAATATAATCCAAAATATTTTTTATCCTTCTCCATCGTTTAGGAAAGATCCTATTTTTTTAACTTACCGGTTTAAATACATTGGCCCCAGGAAATACTTTTTTTGGAAATTCTGGGGTTCCTGGGTAAGAATATTTAGGTTTTGGATGAAGGTTTTGTTTGATATCCGCTAAATAGAGTCTGTATTTTAATGCGCATTTAGATTGAACTTGGACAGAGGGAACCGCCATGGTGCGCAGATGTCCGCCTGTTTTCGCATCTTCGAGTACGCTTCATCAACATTCGTTGACTTTTCCCCGTTTTCATGGGCGATT
>DASWJH010000029.1 GCA_036397255.1 Nitrospiria bacterium | reverse complement strand
TTCAAAAAATCAACATCTTCTGGATTCCCGCTTTCGCGGGAATGACGGGAAGGGCCTGGATTTCCGCTTTCCCCTGCCTGCAAGTGCCCGCCGGACAGGCGGGTAATGACAAAATTTACCCACTCACTTCCACGATGAGCCTTTATTCTATAAGGCATCGGTGCCCAGGATCAATCTCCGGCTTGCTTTATTTTTTAAAATGTAAACGGAGTATGTTATAGTGACCCGGTTTCATCAACCAATCACGCGGGACAAAAATGGAAGAATATCTAAAAACCGCCTCCGAGGTCGCCCAAAGGGCTGGGAAACTGCTTATGAATTATTTAGGGAAAGACCTGAAAATCGGTTACAAGGGTGTCATCAACCTAATCACCGAGGCGGATCAAAAATCAGAGGAAACCATTGTTCAATATCTCCGAGCGAAATACCCTGACCATCAAATTCTTGCCGAAGAGGGAAAGGGAGTGAAGACACCATCCTCCTGGAAATGGATTATTGATCCTTTGGATGGAACCACCAATTTTGCCCATGGGTTTCCTTCCTTCTGTGTCTCAATTGGGTTGGAAGTAGATGAGAAAATACAGGTTGGAGTCGTCTATGACCCAGTTCGATCCCACCTTTTTAGCGCTGAACGGGGAAAAGGTTCTTTCTTAAACGGAGAAAAACTTGGTGTTTCTTCTATCCAATCGCTTTCGGAATCTCTTTTGGTGACCGGGTTTGCCTATGATGCCCGATTTAGCGACGAGAACAATTTTGACCACTTTATTCATTTTACCCGTTGCTGCCAGGGTGTTCGCCGAACGGGTTCGGCTGCTTTGGATCTTTGCTATGTGGCCTTGGGGTGTTTCGACGGTTTCTGGGAATTAAAACTGTCCCCATGGGATACCGCTGCAGGAAGTTTAATCGCCGAAGAGGCCGGAGCAAAGGTTAGTGATTTTAAAGGGAATCCCTTTTCTATTTACATGAAAGAAATTCTGGCCAGCAATGGGAAAATTCATCAGGAAATGATTCAGGTGTTAACCCAGACTAAACCCTGAGAGATGACCCGTGAGGGCTGACGTTCCTTCAAAACCCACTCCGATCCCCATCACCAAAAAAGAAATCTGGGCATGGTGTTTTTACGATTTTGCCAACTCATCATTTACCACCATTATCGTAACCGTTGCCTTCAGTGTTTATTTCACCAAGGTGGTAGCGGAGGGGCATAACCCCGAAGCCTGGTGGGGTTGGGGATATGGGGCCTCCATGCTGATTGTGGGAATCATCTCCCCCATTTTGGGAGCACTGGCCGACTACACCGGAACCAAAAAAAATCTTTTAATTGGATTTAGCTTTCTTTGCATTTTAGCAACCTTTTTCCTTTTTTTCGTTGAAAAAGGGGATATCGTGTTAGGGATTTTTTTATTTGCCATTGCCAATATCGGCTTTAACGGGGGGTTGGCTTTTTACAATGCTTTTTTGAAAGACCTTTCCCTCTCTGAAAACATGGGAAGAATTTCCGGATATGGTTTTGCCCTGGGTTATGTGGGGGGCCTTGTTTCTCTGGTTTTGGTTTATCCTTTAATCCAAGGGGGGTTGGGTGAAGAAAATCTTTTTTATTATCGTCTCAGCTTTCCCGTCACCGCGGGCTTTTTTCTCATTTTTGCGCTCCCCTCATTTTCTTATCTCCAAGAAAGGCGGTTTTTCATCCCCAACGGCCAGGCCAACGCCTCCTGGACTATCGGATTGCGCCGGGTTTGGAAAACGTTTCATGAGATCCGCAGGTATAAAGAACTTTTTAAATTTTTTCTGGCCTTTCTCATTTATATAGATGGAATCAATACGGTTATTGTATTTGCGGGTATTTTTGCAGCAACTGTTTTAGATTTTTCCCCGAAAGACCTGATCATCTTCTTTATTATCATGCAAATCTCCGCAGCCTTAGGGGCATATGCTTTCGGATTCATCAACGATTGGATTGGGCCCAAACGAACAATTAGCATCACCCTTTTTATTTGGACCGCACTCATGATCTGGGCCTTTTTTGTTCCCTCCAAGTCACAATTTTATTTTCTAGGGCTGATCGCGGGTGTCGCCCTGGGATCCAATCAATCCTCCAGCCGTACCCTTTTAGGTTTGTTTGCCCCAAAAGAAAAAATCACGGAGTTTTATGGTTTTTTTTCTTTAACCGGGAAACTAGCCGCCACCATTGGACCCCCGGTTTACGGAATGATTACCGCTTTGACCGGAAACCAACGGTATGCGGTTCTTTCACTGATTCCCTTTTTTCTAATCGGGTTTTTGATCCTTCAAAGTGTGAATGAAGAAGCGGGTAACAGAAGGGAACAGGCTTAGGGTTTAAAAACCTGTTTTTCCTAAGGCAGGGAAAGCTGAAAAGGAACCGGCATAAAACAAATTAAAAAAATGATTAAACACATTACACCAATCATACGGCTTTGCCAGGAAAAGGGTTTGTGACCATCAATAACCGGGGGATGGCCACTCCCCAGGATAAAAGCTAAAAAAGCCCACAAAAACCAACCCCACCATCCCAATAGCCCCAGTAAAATTAAAACACCAACCATTGTTCTAGAAATAATTTTTAGTTTTTCTCCAAAGAAAGCATAGGCAATGTGGCCTCCATCCAGTTGGCCAATAGGAATCAAGTTCAGAAACGTGACAAACAATCCAATCCAACCGGCAAAAGCAATCGGATGAAGAATCACGTCATAGCCATCGGGTAAGGGTCCAATAATCCAATTCGAAAGAACGGAAAAAAGAAGAGGGTTCCCTAAGAAAAGTCCTCCTGCCCCATCCAATTTCACCACAACAGATTGCTGCAAACCAATGATAATGGCGGGGATGGCCACAAGGAAACCCGCAATGGGACCCGCCGCCCCAATATCCAAAAGGGCTTTTTTTCGAAGAATTGGCCCTTTCATTCGGATAAAGGCCCCTAATGTTCCAATTAGAAAAATGGGTGGCGCGGGAATAAAATAGGGAAGGGTGGCAGGAACACCATGCCTCTTCGAAGCGAAATAATGACCAAATTCATGAGTTAATAAAATAGCCAACAATGTGAAGGAAAAAGGCATTCCCTGAATAAGGGTTGCAGGGTTTCGCAAAGGATCCGCCCCTTGATGATACGCACCGGTCAGGAGGGTTGTAAAAACCGTGGCAATAAAGAGAACCCCCGGTAGAATATATTGGGTTCCCGCTTTGACAGGCCGACCGATTCCTTCTTGAACCAATTCGGAATGATCTAAACCATCAAAGGAAGCCTGTTGGACCCGGGGATAGTTTGAAATGTTTGTTTCTTCTCTTATTTCCATAAATCCTGATGACCATTTGGCATTGAGTTTTAATCCTAAGGCTTTTAAAAAGTGATGTCAAGAAAGAGGCCACCCTTTTGAGCAAAGAGAACCTCATCTCCGCTTATCCTATTGTATCCTGGCACCCTTGTTAAGATCTCCAGAAAAGAAAAAATTTGAAAGGCTTTCCCATTATTTAGTCCCGCTCCCCTTTTCCCTCAATCTTGACAGGTTTTAGGGTTGCTTGTATATTGAATTACAACTAAAAAGCTTTTTTCAACAAGGGGATACGTCATAGAAACGATCGCCAAAACAAAGATTCTAATCGCTGATGATAACCCCCGTCTCCTCAAGGTCCTTGAGCTCCGGTTTTCTCAATCCGGCTACCGGGTTTATACCGCAGAAAAAATTAAAGATGCCGTGGTAACCGCAATCATTGTTCGGCCTGATTTAATTATCACCGATGTGATGATGTCCGAAATCAATGGTTGGGAATTCAAAAAACTGCTCAATAAAATCCCTAATATGATTGAAATTCCTTTTATTTTTCTGACCTCTACAGAAACCCTTCCCGTTGAGTACTATTCCCAGGATTTTGGAATGAGTGATTACATGCCCAAGCCCTACGCATTTGATGATTTGTTGGCTAAGGTAGAGAAAAATCTAAGAAGGCATGAACAACGTCAAAAAACCCTTTCCCCTGAGGTCTCATCCCCAAGCGGGATCTTACAGGATATGTCCCTGACAGATATCCTACAGGTCCTTTCCATGAATAAGCGAAGCTGCAAGGTAAAATTAGTCCGGGGAGAACAAACCGGCGAAATTTACTTTCGGCAAGGTAGGGTCAGCGGTGCCTGTATGGGGTCCCAAGAAGGGGAAGAGGCCCTTTTTGAACTGTTGGGTTGGAAGGGGGCAAAATTTTCGGTAGGGGAAATCTCCAACAACGATGAAGAAACTATCTCCAAAGATATTCATTCCTTAATTGCGGAGGGAATGAAACGTTCTAATGACCGGAAAAATCCACCCTCTACCCATTCTGCACCCACTTCAGGTGATGAACCGACTATGGAAATCTCTCCCAATGGACAGGGAAAAGAAATTATCCATTTTCTTCATCATCTCCAAAAAAAGGGACTCCTCAAAGAGATTACAGGATGAATGAAACCCGGAATTGCATCGCCCTTGTAGGGGGAAACCAACGGGGACTGGAAACATTGGCCCTTTTGGTTGAAGAGGGAACCCATGATTCCGCTCTCATCATTGAACCGGACCGTGGTGCCCTGGTCTTTCATCTCAAAGATTACGGTTTCAGCTTCAACGAATCCCTTCACATTGAACTCAGTCAACGAATATCCGATCTGAAAGGCAGAACCGGAGTGCGTCAAATCATTGATGCCTCAGGGAACCCGAATCTTCACCGCGATCTTTATCAATTAGGAGCCCCTGTGGAAATCTCCAGGGATTCGGTCTTTCAACTGAACCATTCCTTAAAAAAAATTCCTGCAAAAACCTCGGAAGATTTTGCCAAAAGACAGGCCTACCTTCTTGAACATTTCAAAGGTCCCCTTGGGGAGATTGATTTAGCAAGCGATGAGGAGGAATTTTACCGGTACCTATTAGACAGCACTCTGTTGGCGACCAATGCCGAAGGGGCAGAGCTTTTCCTACTGGAAGAGGATGAAAAAAGGGTGTTTTTGGCTATGGCCAGGGAAAGTGGGGTGGCTCCCAAATGGCATCCCCCCGAAGTTCTTTTAAAAGGGGGAAAGGGGGTCATCAGTCATATCGCCCGGACTGGCCAGCCTTTCCTCTTACCTAAAGGGGAACTCTCCTTATGGGAACAAGAGCTTCTGGATGGAGAAGAAGTAACCGCCCTCATTGGGATCCCTATCCGAGAGGATAATCAACTCCTGGGGGTTCTTTTTCTTTATCGTGGAACGGATTCTGCTCCGTTTCACGAACAGGATCTTGATTTTTTATCGAAAATGTCGCCTCAACTGATCAGGCCTATTAAAAAATTACTGACCCTCAAGGATATTCGGGAAGCCTCCCTAACAGAAGCCCTTCGCAAAGAAGTACGGGAAATCATGGATTCAAAATTTCCCATTCAACAGAAACTTCAAAAAAGTTTGGGAAAAATTACTGAAGGACTATCCTCTTTAAGGGGATCTGTTTTTGTGAAGGATCCCTATAGCGATGATTTAATGCTCCAGGCCACCACTCATTATTCTCCCCAAATGATCGGTTTGATGCGGATTAGAAAAGGAACCGGGGTCATCGGTCAAACCGCTCATTTCAATCATCCTTTTTACCTCAAACAAGACCCTAATGCCGTTCTTCCTCCCGAACAGGAGATGGGCACCTGGCCAGCCACCTTGTCCCTTCCCATTTCCACCTCTTCTGAAATGGTGGGGGTCATTCATCTTGAATTTGACAATCTCCCCCGGCTTCCCATGAAGACTTTAAAACTGGGAAAAGATTTGTGTGACCTGCTGGCTTCGGCGGTTGCAAGTGATGTTGAACGGCACCGCATGTCACAAAAGGTTTTAAAGCTAACTGTTGTAAACGAGGAAGGTCTGGAATTATTGTCCACTAATGACCGGGATAAAGTTCTTCGATTTGCCACCGGTTCCGCGGCCATGATCATGGATGCTGAGGCCGTTGTTTTAAGAATTGCCGATCCGGGCGGGAAAGGGCTATTGGTAGGTTCCACCTATGGACTTCATCGGGATGAAATTGATCAGGAATTGGTTAATTTAGATCGCCTGATCGCCTCCAAGGTTTTTGAAACAAAGAACACCCTCTCCATTCCCAATCTGGAAGAGTCAGAGTTTCCATCCCCTGAATCGTTTCCCTACCGTTCTGCTTTATCAACTGTTTTATTCGGAAACGATCAACCGATTGGGACACTCACGGCATACAATAAACTCATGTATAATTCTTTTTCCTGCACTTCTTTTCACGTTGATGATATGGAAATTTTGGAAAAATATGCAAATTATGTTGGCAAATCACTGGTCCAAGCCCAAGAGTTTAAATCCCGTCAAGCCCTGATTACCATTGATGAGACCACCGGATTAAAAAACAACCGCTATCTTCAACTTCGGTTACCCGAAGAGGTCCAAAGGGCAGAGCGTTATCAAAGAAACCTCACACTCATTATCATGGAGGTGGATGACCAACAAAAGGCTTTCCAACAATTGGATCGACCCGCCCGAAAAGATTTGGTGAAACAAATTGCAGGGATTGTCCGGGAAACCTTTCGGAATGTGGACATCATTGTGCGAGTGGAAAAGATCAAATTTGCCATTCTGATGCCCGATACCGGGGAGCGGGCCTATGAAGCTATTTCCCGGTTATCCCGAAATGTTTCTGAGGTGAAATTGAAAAGTGTAGACTCCGGAAAGGTCACTCCCCTGGTCGTTCGTGTTGGCTACAGTAATTTTCCAGAAGACGCCAAAGAACCGGACGAATTATTTGCAAAAGCCTCTCAAATGAGAACTCTCTCTTAATTCCGGCTAGGGCGGGTCTCTTTTGAGATGCTCCTCCAACCGTTGAAGGAGATCCAAATCCTCCCCCCCGTCAATATCAACCACCTTTTGGGAAGAAGTCTCTCCCCGGACCAACCGGATTTGGGACTTGGATATCTCCAAGGCTTTAGATAAAACAGTGATCATGGCATCATTGGCCTTCCCTTTCTCTGGAGCCGCGGTGACGCATATTTTCAAGGTTTTTCCCACCCACCCGGAAATCCTATTTTTAGAAGATTTTGGGGTGACTTTTACATTCAAATACATTTAATGGTCCACTCGAAAAAAAACAGGCTTTTTTATTTCTACAATACCGGAAAAAATTCCGCAATCCTTTTATTAAACCCGAACCATAAAAGAGCCTTTCCTTAACCAATCCATGTCCTGTATAATTTTCTTGTTTGGTTTCAATGCCCTTAAAAAGGTTTTTCCCATGAGAGCAATGATCCTGGCCCAACGGGCCCCCATGAAAGAAAAGCCCTTACGCCTGATTGAAAAAACGTCGCGGAAACCTCAAAAAGGGGAAGTCCTCATTGAGGTAGCGGTTTGTGCCATCTGCCGCACCGATTTGCACATCATCGAGGGGGACCTGCCCCCTCATCAATCTCCCGTGGTTCCAGGCCACCAGGTGGTCGGTTATATCAGGCAAGCCGGCACAGACACCCATCGTTTTAAAGTTGGAGACCGGGTAGGTGTGGCCTGGTTATTTTCCTCTTGTGGACGGTGTCTGTATTGCCACCGGGACGAAGAAAACCTTTGCGAAAATCCGGTCTTTACCGGATACGATGTGGATGGGGGGTATTCTGAATTTTTGATCGCCAAGGAGGACTTTATTTATCCAATCCCTCCGGAACTCCCTTCGAAACAAGCAGCACCTCTGCTTTGCGCTGGGATCATCGGTTATCGGGCCCTTCATCGTACCTGTATTCGAAAAGGGGAACGGCTGGGACTTTATGGGTTTGGGGCTTCAGCCCATGTGGTCATCCAGATTGCAAGACACTGGGGTTGCCAGGTATATGTCGCCACCCGAGGGGAAAAACACCGGGAGCTAGCCTTGCAATTAGGGGCTCATTGGGTAGGAGGAGCCACCGATCGTCCTCCTGAAAAACTCAATGCAGCCATTCTTTTTGCCCCAGTGGGGGAGTTGGTTCCCGTGGCCCTCGAAGCGCTGGACAAAGGAGGAACCCTGGCCCTAGCAGGCGTCTACCTCACAGATATTCCCTCCTTAAACTATGAACAACATCTTTTTCATGAGAAAAACCTGATCAGTGTGACGGCCAATACCCGCCAAGACGGAGAAGCCCTCCTTCATCTCGCGGAGGAGATCCCTATCCAGACCCACACCGAAACCTTCATGCTTCACCAAGCCAATGAAGCTTTACTTCAATTAAAAGAAGATGGGATTCAAGGGGCCGGGGTACTTGAGATAAAAAGAGAAAAATAATTTTGGCTCATCGTGGAAGTGAGTGGGTAAATTTTGTCATTACCCGCCTGTCCGGCGGGCACTTGCAGGCAGGGGAAAGCGGAAATCCAGGCCCTTCCCGTCATTCCCGCGAAGCCTGTCCTCGAATGACTTTATCGGGGAGCG
>DASWJH010000028.1 GCA_036397255.1 Nitrospiria bacterium | reverse complement strand
AGGCATTTCAGGAGTATATGGGGACTGAGGTAGAAGACAGATTAAGGAGGTTTTATTCCAGTCGGAAATGGGTGCCCGTATTAGGGGGAGAGAGTTTTGTAGAGAAGATACGGAAGCAAATAAAAAGAGCGGGAAAGAAGGTTCAAGAAATACCCGAAGCAAAACGATCCATTCGAGAAACAATGGAAAAGTGCTTAGAAGCGGTAAGGAAAGTATATGGGATAAAAGAGGAAGAAATCAAAGAAAGCAGGAGAGGGGAGAGAAACGAACCGAGGGCGATGGGGATGTATGTGTGCCGGTGGATCGGGGGGATGAAGCAAGAGGAAATCGCAAAGGAATTTAAACTGGGAGGATATTCAGGGGTAAGCAGTACAATTAGAAGGATGAGGAAGGAGTTAGAGAAAGGAGGAAAGGTCCTCCAAAAATACGGGGCAATTAAAAAGGTTCTCGAAAGTTGAGCCAAGACGAGATTTGACCCCTTTCAAGGAGGAAAGGTCCTCCAAAAATACGGGGCAATTAAAAAGGTTCTCGAAAGTTGAGCCAAGACGAGATTTGACCCCTTTCCTTTCTTCGCTGTCAAATTGAATCCTCGATTCTTCCTACACGACCACGACGCAGTAGAAAGACGAGGGCAGAGCGAGTACATGCAGGACATGGAGGTAGTGGACTCCATTTTAGAGAAGATCAACCAAAGTCTTCGCGACAGATCATAAGGGCCGAGCAGCCCTTTCGGATGAGGCGTAATTCTATGGCTGCCCAACAATGCACTGGAGCCCGACCGCTAAAAAGTCGGCATAATTTGGTGAGCGTCGTTTCAGCGGCGGCTCACCTTTATCGTTAGACGCCCGACTGTCGAACGGACAAGATGCCAGAAACCCAACCGGACCATTCCTTCATCGTGCGAGACAACGAGCAGGCAGCTGCCCGTGCCCTTGTCGCGGGCGATTTCATCCAGGCGTACCTACTCGTTCATGCACTCATCGAGTCGCTCCTGTGCATTTTCTTGAGGGTCGAGGAGCAGGACACAACATTCCACGCCTTGATCGAACGGTACAAACGGTTTCTGGCGGAGGAGGAGTATCCTGAACCGACCTTCGTGAAAGAACTGACTGATTTCAACCGTCGTCGAAATCGGATTGTTCACCAGCTCTGGCGAAAGGGGTTTTCTTTTACCAATAGGCAAGCCGAACCGGCGGCGAGAGCCGCCGTAACGGTGTACGGCCTGTTCATAGAATGGCTCGAAACGTTCGACCCCGCAATCAAAGCCAGGGGCTTCCGATATGACGAAGGCGCCTAATCTCGACATGCAGGGGACGCCGATCATCGTGGTTCTGCTTTGCTGGCGTAGTGCCGGCGCCCCTGATGCCGGGCGTTCTCCCTTCGCTTCGCGGCGGCTCAGCCCCGCATTATCTGTCCAAATCTTCAAACACAAATCTCCCAATACCACTTGACAAGTGCATATTATTAGTACATACTAAAGCATATAAAAATGCATATTCTCGATAGGGGGCACTATGAGGACAACACTAAACATAGAAGACGAATTGCTTGAGAGGGCATCAAAGTTGACAGGCATTAAGGAAAAAACTTCCATCGTCAAGCTTGGGCTTCAGGCACTTATAGCGAGGGAAAGCGGAAAAAGACTTGCCAAGCTGGGAGGCACGGAGAAGGGACTGAAGATGATACCCCGCAGGAGACCAGCAGGTTAATCAATGGTTCTCGTTGACACTTCAGTATGGGTATCACACCTGCGGGAGGGAAACCCTCAACTTGAAAGTCTATTGAATGATGGAGAGGTTTTTTGCCACCCTTTTATTATTGGAGAGTTGGCCTGTGGAAATCTGAGAAATAGAGCCGAAATCCTTTCGCTACTCAATGCACTTCCCATGGCACACCAGGCAGAGCACGAAGAAGTAATGCAGTTTATAGAGAATTATCGTCTTATGGGGAAGGGGCTTGGCTACATTGATATGCATTTGTTTACTTCTGCTTTATTGAATCAAGTTAGAATTTGGACTCTCGATAAAAAACTGAAAGTGGTTTTTTCAAAACTCGTATAATGGTTTTCATAATAAACACCCAGATAACAACTCAATCCAGCCGACGGCGTGGAACGCCGCCGCTGATTTTTAATGTTAGAACAATAAAAGAGAAAAAATGGGTCACGAATTACAAAGGCTTAAACGCAGAAAGAAAACACTGAATCACCTAGATGAGCTATCTAGTAGAGAAGATCATGTGTTATGTGTTCATTATTCTTGTGAAAGCTTTTATGACCGACCTGAAGGGAAAACACCAAGAATAACTTCTGTTGCTGTTCGTAATTATTCATCCGGCCAAACAGCTTCTTTTTCGATCCATAAAATCGCTGAACTTCAAAAGGTTAAATTTGGGGATATTCAAAACAATTACGATGACCTAGAAAAAGAAATGCTACAAGAGTACTTTGATTTCATGAAAGCACATAAAACCCATGACTGGGTACATTGGAACATGAGAGATATAAATTATGGCTTTGCCGCAATCGAGCATCGTTTTAGGGTATTGGGTGGTGTGCCGGAAGAATTAGAGGAATCTAGAAAGTTTGACTTAAGAAGAGCGTTGGTATCTTTGTACGGCACAGGTTACATAGGTCATCCCCGTTTAGAAAATTTAATTAAAAAGAACAAGATCACTGATCTGAATTTTTTGACGGGAAAAGAGGAATCAGAAGCATTTGATAACAAAGAGTATGTAAAGCTGCATCAATCAACATTAAAGAAAGTAGATATTCTTGCAAACATACTCGGCCGAATCATGGATAACAGCCTTAAAACAAATGCAAAATGGTCTGAAATCCATGGTTTTCAGCCAAAGGTAATAGGTGAGTTCATTAAAGAGCACTGGTTTTTTTCTATCTTAGGCTTTGTAGGCCTGGTCATTGGAATCGTAACAGGTGTAATGAGCTTGTTCTAACAAGTGTGTCAACAAGGACGCTCCTTACGTCGCGCCTGTTACACAAACGTTATGTTTCAGGAGAAACTTTGTGAACAAACCGAAAGCGCGAATCTACCGATTTAAGGTGTCGCTTTTGGGCATCGAGCCGGAAATATGGCGGCTGATTGAGGTGTCGGAGACTTACACGTTCTGGGATCTGCACGTTGCAATTCAAGATGCCATGGGTTGGTTAGATTACCACCTGCATGAATTTGTGCCAGAGTCACTACGGGCCTCGAATACCGGACGCATTGGTATTCCTGAAAGCTCGATGGATGATGAGTATATAGCCGGGTGGACAGTGCCAATTACGGAATACTTTGCAAGTGCAGGCGACCTTGCTAGATATGATTATGACTTCGGTGACGGCTGGTCACATGAAGTCAGGCTTATGGCTATCGAACCGAAAGAACGCGGCACCAAATATCCTCGGTGCATAGATGGTAAACGTGCGTGCCCTCCAGAGGATTGCGGCGGAATCTCTGGGTATTACCAATTGTTGGAGATCCTAGCCGATCCTCAGGATGACGAGCACGATGAAATGGTGGAATGGTTAAGAGGGCACGCGAAGAACTATTTTCCATATCATCCCGATATGTTCGAAGCCAGTGCTGTAAAATTCTGGAATCCGAAAAAACGCTGGAAGATGATGATGGGCCATGAAACATAACAATACGCACAAGAGGGACCGCCAAAAAACGGCGGCCCCTTAGCTAACTCGTTAGTGTCAAACATTTATATTTTTATATATTGGCTCTGTCACCCCCTCTCGAAGTTCTCTCTCAAACTCCCTTATCCACCGTTTGTAAAAATATAAATGGCTTACACAATTTCTCTTTCCCTCTCCGCACCAACGCCTCAGAAAAAACCATATCTCTCCCTTCAATCGGTAACGATTTACAGTAGAAGTCTACCCTATTGCTAAAAACTCTTTTTTTCATTTGTTGCAGGAAATAAACCATTCCTCCCCCCCTCCGGTCATTTTGGTTTAGTTCGATTTCTGAATTTAATTATTATTTGCCTTAAGAAATCGTTTAAACCAATTAGCCGCCTCTCGGGCCACTTCCTCTAGCGCCCCGGGTTCCTCGAAAAGGTGTGTAGCCCCTGGGATAATGATAATAGATTTCTCCCCTTTAAGCTGGTTATACGCTTGACGATTGAGTTCAATGACGGGAAAGTCATTGCCTCCCACAATGAGGAGGGTTGGTGTTTGAACACGATCCAAGGATTCTTCTGCCAGATCCGGTCTTCCCCCTCTTGAAACCACGGCTTTAATCATTGAACCCAATTGGGCAGCGGCTTTTAGGGAAGCTGCTGCTCCTGTGCTGGAACCAAAATATCCCACCGCAAGGGCGTTTGTTTGGAGGTCCTGTTTCAACCATTGGGTTGCCGAATCGAGGCGGCGGGTGAGGAGATTAATGTCAAACCGTTTTTCATAGGTTTGATCTTCCTCTTCTGAAAGCAAATCCATCAGTAAAGTCCCCAGCCCTGCCTCTCTCAGACTCTTTGCGACAAAGTTATTTCGTGGGCTATGCCGGCTGCTCCCGCTCCCATGAGCAAATAAAACAATACCTTCCGTTCCCGAGGGCAGTTCCAATGCACCCTCCAATGCCACCCGATCTGCTTTTATTTTAACCAACGTTTCCACTCCTTGAAGTCCCATGATCCATCTCCCTAATAATCTATTCCATTATTTAATTTTACCCTTCCTAACTAATTTGATCTGCAAATTCCGTTCTTGGTCTTTTGAAAATTACTTTAATGGGATCAAAAATAGTTCTTTAAACTCAAGGGATTCAGGATTTTTTTTTCAGATGTTTTTTTGCCATTTAAGAATGAAGTCAATACGCTACATTTTTCTATAAGAAGAGTCGCAAAATTCCTCACTTTTTTTAAATTTTATTTTCCCCATTTCTGCCGTGATGGGTCAAGATTTTGATTTTATTAAGAACTTCAATAATAAAAGATTCCAATACGTTTCTGCATAAATCTTGCTTATTTTGGTTAATAGAGAGGGGCAGATTTAAAGGAAGTGAAAAGAAGTTGCGAATGGAGGTGGTGGCCATGAAATGCCCAAAATGTAAGGGGTTAATGAATTTTGAGGCTTTTGTGAATATCGAGGTGGAAAG
Source organism: Nitrospiria bacterium (assembly GCA_036397255.1). NCBI lineage: Bacteria > Pseudomonadati > Nitrospirota > Nitrospiria > Nitrospiria bacterium. Next base: position 16,121 of record DASWJH010000028.1, on the reverse strand, counting down.
TATGCCATGGTCCTATGAGGGATTTCGGTGTATAGATTGCGGTGAGATCATCGACCCTGTTATTCTGAGGAACAGGCGAATGTCCAAAACTCATGATGAACAAGGGGACCTTGTGGGGGTAAACCAAGGTTCTAAAACCTAAAGAGGAGTGGGTGATTTTTTCAAAAAGGGGATAAAAATGAAAACCGATCTAGTGAAAGTGATTGAGGTATTGGCTGAATCGGATCGCAGTTGGGAAGATGCGGCACAACAGGCCGTTTCCCGGGCCTCCAAATCAGTGCGGGGAATCAAATCCATTTATATTAAAAACTTTGAGGGCAAAGTCGAGGGAGAGAAAATCGTTAAATATCGGATCAATGCGAACCTTTCTTTCCTCTTGGATTAGTGATTTAGCCTTGTAATGGGTTTTGATGATGTAATAAGGCGTTGTTCTTAATTTTAAGGAAAGGGTTTTTTTTTTGAAAGAAAAAAAAAGGTGAATGCTCGAAATTTTGGAGAAGGAGAAAATCGGTGGATATTTCTTTAGAAAGTAAAATTGGGCAAATGACCCATTCCGCACAAGATGTTTTTGATGAATTGGAAAAAGCGTCTGGAGATGGAGCAACGGTGGAGGATATTGAAGGGGCCAAGGCTCTCACCGCGGATTGGTTGGGTCAGTATGACCATTCTATCCAAGGGCTAAAGTCTGATGAGAAGCAAAAGTTTGAAACGGAATTGAAAAATGTTGCGGAAAAATTAAAGGCAAAATTGGTGTTGCTCAAAGAAGCCCCTGAATAATGCCGGGTGTGAGAGTAGCCTTGGGGGGGGCTTTTAGTTCTAGAACCTGTGAGATGGACGGATGAAAGTAAAAGAGTTAATGCAAACCAAAGTGAAAACAGTGTCTCCTGAAGATAAGGTGGATAAGGTTTTTTTACTTTTTAACTTCGAGCGGATTCGCCACCTGCCTGTGGTAGAGAAAAAGAAGGTAGTGGGAATCGTATCGGACCGAGATTTAAAAAAAATGATGGGGTCTTTGAAAACGAGGAAAGTTTTTACCCAAAAGGGGGAAACCTACGTTACCCTAAAATCCAGAAAAGTGAAAACTTTTATGAGCCGAGGTGTTGTTACCATTTCCCCAAATGCCGAAGCGGTTGAAGCAGCGGCTCTCATGGCTAAGAGAAAAATAGGTGGTTTGCCCGTGGTGAAAGGGGGAGTATTGGTGGGAATAATTACGGCGACGGATATTCTTCGAGCCTATGTGAAACTAGCACAAAGTGTTGGAATTTAAGAGAACTCAAACCACGAAAAGGGATGGCAAACGGTTTTTAGATTTTTGGAAAAAAATGATTTTTTTGGTTTGGGAAATACCAGAGAAGAGGGTAATGAAAGAACCTTGGTTTTTGATTGGTACAATCCTGTTAGGGTGTCCTTTTTTTCCTATATCATTTTCCTTTGTCCTGAGGAATGGTTTTAGGGTGAGGAAGAATTAAAGGTCTAAGGCTTTTTGTCCCAATCTTAACAATTTTAGAGTAGCAAAATGCCCCAGTTGGGAAAAGTTGTGAAAAATGGAATAAAGAAAAAGAGTGTTTTTATTTTATAGGTTTTTGATTTTTAAAAAGAAAAAGTTAGTTTACTTTTGATGTTCCTATTCGCACGTTTTTTGCTTAGGAAAGCTTTTAATTAGAGAGAGGGTATTTTTTTTCCAAAGAGTTTTTTTTAGAAATAAGTAAATTCCATTCTTTAATAGTCCTACAGAATTAAAAACTGAGGGCCTTTTTTAGTTTAGAGGGGCCTATTAGCTTTTGCATAATAAAAAAGGAGAGGAGAACAATGAAGATTAGACTTTTTCCAATGGAGGTAAAGTTTTTCCCCATTAGCCTCCTTATGACTGTTGGTATTCTATTTAGTCCGGTTTTTCTTCCAAATGTGAGAGCCGATGAGGGACATCAGCATGAAGTAAAACCCGTTTCATCTGATCAAAAGACGGAACTGACCTGGCAAGAGAAATTGCGGGACCAGATCGACCGAGAAAATACAGAGGAGGGTCGAGCCGGGCATCGAGATAAAATTGATGCCGCCATGAAAAAGATTATGGAAGAGGTTAGGGCAGGAACCGGGCAAACGGGTCCGTATAGTGGTGTGAGTGCAATGCAGCAAATGGATAAGAGCTGGTTCCTTGGACCCACCGGTGTTGGGGAGAATGTAACTGCCGGGGGCCGTTGCCCAAAGGGAGTTCCCAGGAAGGAATATGATGTTACCGCTGTGGAGGTGGAAATTACCCTAAACCATTGGGGGGATTTCCATCCTGGGTATATGTATGCACTGACCAAGGATCTTGACAAGATCCGTGCTGAAGAGAAGCGCAATGCGGAAGGCCGGAAAGATTTCCTCGATCCGGGTGCTGTTTCTACCGGTCTTCAGACCGACCTTATTCAACCTCTCGTTCTCCGAGGAAATCAAGGGGATTGTGTGGTCATTACCCTCCGTAACGACATTGCGGGAGAGGATGATGCCAACATCCACATTCACGGATCCAGCATGATCATTCAGGCGAGCGGGCTTGCGGCCACTGCTGCAAATCCAGACGCTACGGTTCCTTATGGAAAAAGCCAGACTTTTGAATGGTATATTGGTCCGGACCATCAGGAAGGCTCCCAAATGTTTCATAGCCATGTGGGCCGAGAGCAAGCCAGCTTGGGTATGATCGGTGCCTTCATTGTTGAACCAATGGGTTCTGTTTACCTGGACGCCATTACTGGAAAAGAGACCCAGAGTGGTTGGCAGCCGATGATTGTCCATCCCGATAAGAGGGACTTTAGGGAGTTTGTTCTTTTCTATCACGAAATTGGTGATGAGGCCTTCCGGCCCTTAAACCGCAATAATGAAATGATTCCTCAGAGGGATCCGAATACCGATGCCTACCGCCCTTCTGCTCGTGCGCTAAACTATCGAAGCGAGCCATTTGGAATCAATAACCTCGCCATGCAGGAGAAATACTTTCACTTCGAAGATGAATCGATGGCCTACAGCTCCTATACTTTTGGGGATGTCCCTACACCGCTTCCCCGATCCTATATGGGAGATCCTGCAAAGTTCCGTCTCATCCATGGCGGAGGAGAGGTTTTCCATTCCCATCATCCCCATGGGGGGTCTATCCGCTGGTTGAGGCAGCCAAAGGCTGATTCAAAGGGCGATTTCCTATTGACGGCCGGGGCAGATGGACCGATGAAATATCCGGAGATCCGAACCACAAGCGATCGGGTCGATGTGGAAGTGATCGGGCCTTCCGAGGCCTTGGACCTTCAAACCGAGTGCGGTTCCGGGCTATGTCAGCAGTTGGCGGGAGATTTCCTATTCCATTGCCATGTGGCCCACCACTATGTAGCGGGAATGTGGTCCTACTGGAGGGTCTACAACACCATCCAGAGCGGAGACTATCCTTTTACGAGCACCGATGTGATGGCTCCTCTTCAAGAGCTTCCGGACCGAAAAGGAAGAATCCCAAGGCCAGTGACCTCTGATAAACTGGTTGGTAAAACCATGGATTGGTTTGACAAGAAATGGAATATTACAAAAAAGAATACTGATTTTTCACAGGCCATTCCTGATGTCTCCATTAAGGACTGGGTGAAGATGATGCTTCCTCCCGCCGGTGAACCAGGGCATACCTCTGATGAAAAGGGACAAATCATGGCCTACGATTCTACTGTGTGGGATTGGGTTTGGGAGGGGAATAAAGCCATGGGTGAGAAAGAAGCCACTGGAACATTCCCAACCCCAAAATATAAATCCCCAATACCGGGGAAGAGGGCGCCTATCCTCTTTGAACCAAAGACTGGAAAACTGGCCTGGCCACACTTCAAGCCACAATTCGGCAAGCGTATACCCTTTGCTCGCCATCATGGCCCAGCTCCATGGTTGGAGCCTATTCATATGGACAAGAGTAATGTTCCAATCTACGATGACCCAGGAAGCGTGGGAGCCTCTGGAGGCGAAACAACGCTTCCTGCAAAACCGGGGGAGCAAGGAAAGTGGAGTCTTTGTCCGGAAAATGCCGGAAGGAAGCAGTATACGCTTCACTTTATTGAAACTCCGATTACCATGAACGATGCCCTTGGGAATCAGAAAAAAGTGGTGGACCCTGCGGGGACCATTTATGTCCTCCACGAGCAGGAAGAGGCTGTTCGGGCCAATACGGATCTGGCCCGGCCCTTGGTGTACCGGGGGAATGTCTATGATTGTGTGGATGTGATCTTAAAGAGCGAGTGGCATGATAACGACGGGACGAACTTCCAGATGTCGAAGATCAACATTCATCCCCATTTCATGCAGTTTGACAACCAGGCGTCTGATGGGGTGATCACAGGGTTTTCCTATGAACAATCGGTCAGGCCCTTTACCCAATTTAAAAAGGAGAAACACAAAGGGCTTCCAGTCCCCATGAATGCCCATTTAACCGAAAGCGTGAAGGCTGGGGAAAGCAATATTAAGATTAAGATGCCCGAGGGAGCAACCCGCTTCCACGTGGGAACGGACATCATGATCGGAATGGATCAGGTCAAAACCTCTGAGGTCCGCTGGATAAAGGACATCAAAGGAGATACACTGATTTTTAGTGAACCCTTAAAGCATGCCCATAAAAAGGGCGAGATTGCATCGGTGGAGTATGTCCGCTATCGCTACTGGGTTGACGTGGATCTTGGAACGGTGTTTTGGCATGACCACGCTTTGGGAGGGACCACCTGGCCCCATGGGGCAGTGGGCGCCATTATCATCGAACCTGTGGGATCAACCTATCATGATTCGGTTTCCGGAGATGAGATCCGCAGTGGCCCCATCGCAGATATTCACTCCACTGAGCCCATTGGCTATGACGTCAGTGGGAGTTTCCGGGAGATGACTGTATTTCTTCATGACACCATTCCCTATACTGCCCAGGTCGTAACAGAGGGGAATCCCCCTGGACAGACCAAAGAAGCCGCTATCGATGCGGGGCAGGTTCTCTTCTTCCAGATGCCCTATGATCTAGATTTGACCCCTGTTCCCATGCTTAATGGAGGAACCCATACCACGGGTGGAGGGCTCTTCTTCCGTGCCGAATCGATCGCCAAACGGTTGCTGAACAACCCGGATCCATCCTTGGTTTTCTCCACAAGGGCCCATAAAAAGGATCCAGGAACCCCATTCCTGCGCGCATATCTGGGGGATACCGTTGTCTTTCGAATGCTCCATGTGATGATGAATGAATCTCACACCTGGCATATTGCCGGGCATTCCTTTAGGACAGAGCGCTATGCTGAGCATTCCGATTTGAGGAACAATTGGCATATCGGAATTGCGGAGCGGTATGACCTTGTATCAAAGGCCGGGGGACCGCAGCAAATGGCAGGGGATTACCTTCATTTTGATGGGCGTCCTTCCCACCTTGGGGAAGGGAGCTGGGGTATATTCAGGGTTTTTGATAAAGAGCAAAAAGACCTGAGGAAACTCCCCGGAAATGAAGTGATACCTAAATCTGCACAATCGGTTTGCCCCTCAGATGCACCGGTAAAGAATTTCAACGTCATCGCCGCTGACCAGGCCTTGAAATTCAACCCCAATTCCCCGGATGCGATCACTGTAGACTTTGATCGAAAACTCCTGGTGGCCAACCCTACCGGCAAGATCTTCATGTTGGAGGGTGACAAATCTCGTGTGGCAACGGGTGGGCAGCCTATGCCGTTGACCCTACATGTAAATGTGGGTGATTGCATCAAGGTTAAACTGAAAAACGAAATGAAAGAACACCGTGCATCATTTAGCGCTGATCAATTGGCCTTTGATCCTAATGACTCTCAAGGAGTCAATGTTGGCTTGAATAAAGGGGATCAAACCGTTGCCCCTGGAAAAAGCCGAACCTATACCTTCTATGCCCACCCTGATTTAGGAGAGGTTGCGGCTTTGGTATGGGATTGGGGTAATTTCGTCAACAGCGTTCGAGACGGGCTTTTTGGAGCCATTATTGTGGGGCCGAAGGGATCTCAATACCGGGACCCAAAGACTGGAAAGAATGTATCTCTGGAGAATGCATGGACGGTGGATGTGATCGTCGATCGGACCATTCCAGAGAATGCCCACCGTTCCGATTATAGGGACGCTTCTCTTTTCTTCCAGGATGAGGATAACATTATCGGAACGGCCTTTATGCCATACCTCCAGCAGATTGGTGGCTTGACCGGGGTGAATTACCGAAGCGAGCCCTGGGAGTATCGGTTTGAGGAGGGTTGTGAAGAGGGTAATATGTATACCCCCTGTGTGGCTGGCGAGGGAGATCCTGCCACGCCCACGATCGTGGCCCATTCCGGGGATCCTGTAAGGATCAATGTCTTCGGTGCCTTCAACGAACAGAATCAGATGTTTGCCATTGAAGGCCATCAATGGCCCCTCAAGCCGAATATGAAAGGGGCTGATCTGATGGGGTCTGCGGAATTTGGTTCCGCGGAGAATTTAGAGGTTCGGATCACAGCGGGAGGACCCTACCATTTGCCCGGTGCCTATGTTTGGCAAAACCACAGGATGCCATTTTCTCAAGCGGGACAGTGGGGATACCTGAGGGTGTTACCCAGTGGTGATTCTCGGATTCTTCCATTAAACAGTGGCGGAACCGGAAGCCAAACGACTGATATTTCTCCTGAGGAAGCGCCAAAGGATAAAACCTCAGAGGTAGAGGAGAAGGATCCCGATCAACTGTCCATGCGTTAGAAATATAGAATGCGGGAAGAACAAAATCGGGGCGGGGGGTATTTCCTCCCCTTCCCCGATTTGTGGTAGAGGGAGATGAAATTGTGAAGAATTTGAATTTGATCAGTACGGCCCTTTTCTTTTTAGGGGTCACCATTTTTGGGGGATCATCTTGTTCCCTTGGGTATAAAGAGGTTGAGGTGAAGGGGTACGAAGAGGTTGAGGTAAAAGGGAACGGAAAAGTTGAGGAAAAAGGGTACGAAGAGGTTGAGGTGAAGAATGGGGGATCAATCACTGGGAAGGTGGTTTTATCGGGTTCAATTCCGGAACCCCGGGTTTTTCCCATTATCCTTTATCCGTTTGGAACTTTCTGCAAAAAGATTTCCAATGGTCAAGGGCATATCCTTCTTAAAGAATTTAATGTTTCTACAGGTGGAGGGCTCCAGGATGCTGTGGTTTCCGTTCAAGAGGTAAAAAGAGGGAAACCCTTTCCTGACATAAAAAATGATTTTATCGCGGTGGATTGTATGTTTCACCCTGCGGATGTACCCGAAGATGAGCAGTATGAGTTTCATGGTGAAAAATTGACCCATGTTCACCCTTTGGTGGGTGTGATAAAAAATGACCAGGTAGTCACCGCAATCAATAAAGATCCGATTATTCATAATGGCCAGGTTTTTCAAAAGGAAAGGGGAAACATCGTACTCAACTTTCCCCTTCCTATCTCTGATAAGACCTACGGGGGGACAGTTCATTTTGACAAGGGAAAAAGGATTGCCCAGATGATCTGCGGGATGCATGAGTTTATGCAGACCTGGGGATGGATGGTCGATAACCCCTATTATGCAAAGACAAAGAAGGGAGGGGGGTTTACTATTGATGAATTGCCTCCTGGAACATATAAGGTAACCGCCTGGCATCCCCATATTAAACCCGTGGTCAAGGAGGTGACCGTTCCACCCAACGGTAAGGTTTCGCTGAATTTTGGGTTTGACGGCGATGCGGTGGAACGACCACATTATGAAACCCAAGAGAAATTTCGCATTGCGCCTGATGCCATGCCCGAACTGCATGGCTGTGAGGGTCCCTTCTGTGTTAAGGATGAGCATTGATGAGGGAGATCAAATCCGTTAGGGTCGGTCTTTTTGTTTTGATCCTTTTGGGGATGATTAATGTTGTTCTTCAGGGGATTGTTTTTGGGTATTATGAGGAAGCTCCGGTGACCTCCGGTGGGACCGTTGAGGGGAAGGTATCATTAGAAGGGGCGGTTCCTCCTGCCAGGATTTACCATCTTGTTTTTTCTCCCAACATTGATTTCTGTCAAAGGATTTCCGACGGGAAGGGGAACCGCTTACTTCGGGAGTTTAATGTTTCAGAAAAGGGAGGTTTTCAGAATGTGGTGGTTTCGGTTATAGGGGTCCAAAGAGGAAAACCTTTTAACGTTACACCTATCCTTGAGATTGAAGATTGCCGAATTTCTCCTTTTGTTACCCCGCTTCGAAATAGCCACACGATAACACTCAGGAGTAAAGATCCCATCACACATGATATTCAGGCTTATTCGGTCAAAAATCCCAAGGAGGGATATACCTTCCAAATGTTTAATAAACCGATGCCTGCAAAAACAATTACCTCCAAAAAGGTTAAATTCAGGAAGGACCATTTCATTTTTCGCACACAATGTGGCGTCCACGATTTTATGCAATCTTGGGGAATTGCGGTCGGAAATCCTTATTTTGCTGTAACCGGGCCCAGAGGTGAGTTTTCTATAACCAATCTTCCCCCTGGGACCTACGATGTGATTGCATGGCACCCTCATATGACCGTTCAAGCCCAACGTGTGAATGTTTCCCCAAATCGTTCTGTAAACCTAAATTTTACGTTTGATTCTTCAGAAGTAAAAATTCCCGAACATGACCTCCAAACGGGATACAGGTTAGAGACCTGGTTAGCGTTACGTAATCTAGTTCCCCCGTCAGTGGAACTCCAGGGGCCCTAGAAAGAAAGAGAGCGTCAATTGTCCTGTTTTTTATTTCTTCTCTTATTTCTATAGGACGTTTAATCATGGTGTCTCATGGGGACTTCAAGGTCCTTGGGCCTTTCAATGAGCAGAACAACGTTTTGAGCCTGGATGGGCATGAAGCTAAACATGAAAGGCGCAGAAATGATAAGCTCCAATGAGTTTGGGGCATTAGAAAACGTGGATATTGTTACAACTGCTGGTAGTCCATTTCATCTGCGCCGGTACCTACCTCTGGCAGATTCATCGTCTCCAATACACGCAAGCGGGTCAATGGGGGTACTTGCGTGTTCTCCCCACGGGAGATCAGCGGATTCTCCCCTTAACGGGTGGGGTTGGAGGTCGAACCGCAGAGGCTTCGGAAAAGGATAAAGCATTAGACCTTTCCATGCTCCAAGAGTTAGAAAAGTGGGGCAGTGGTTGGAGCCTTAAGATAAGGGAAGCCGGGGTAGGGAAAGTTTCCCCTACCCCAGTTTTTCTTGGCTGGATTGGGATGGAAAATCCCCTTTGCGCCATTTCGGAATGACCACCCCCCCTCTGTCATTTCGAAGGTAACAAAGTAGAGTGAGAAATTTAAGAGTCCTTATGTTGGCTCGGAATGACAAAATGGATGGGTGTCGAAGTAACAAAAGGGTTTTGGAGGGAGAATTGAAAAAAGGATTTTTCGTGTTTTTTATTTGGTGGGCATTGGTTAGTTTGCTTATATCCTGGGCCCCTCTGGCGTTTGGATACGAAGCGGTCCCTGTAAAAGATGGGGGGACCTTAAAAGGCGTTGTTGAATTAGAAGGGGGCGTTCCAGAACCCCGGACATTTCCAGCGGTTCTTTATCCCTTTGGTCCCTTGTGTCAGAAAAACCAGCGTATTTCGGATGGCAAGGGGAATATCTTTCTTAGAGATGTCATTATGGGTCCTAATGAAGGATTAAAAGATGTGGTGGTTGCTATTGAAGGGGTTGAAAAGGGAAAACCGTTTAAAACACTCAAACCGGAAATTCTTTCCATAGACTGTGAGTTTCTCCCATCTGTTACCGTGGTTCAAAACCATGGGGAATTTATTATGAAAAATGAAGATCCTGTCCTCCATAATAGCCAAGTTTATCAAGCGGGGAAGGGAAATGTGATCCTTAATGTACCCATTCCCCCAAATTCAACTAAGACCCATCCCATCGAATTTGAAAAAGGAAGAAGAATTTATCAGATAATTTGTGGGATGCATGAATTTATGCAAACATGGGGTTTTGCTGCTGAAAATCCCTATTATGCTCTCACAAAAGAGGACGGAGAATTTATAATTCGTGATATCCCCCCTGGAACATATAAGGTGACAGCCTGGCATCCCATTTTTGACTTTATGGAGAAGACAGTAACGATTCCACCCAACGGGGAGGTAGAACTTGAGTTTGAATTTGATTCAAGTGATTTTGAGCGTTCAAATTATGAAATTCAGAAAAAATTTAGAATTCAATAATAAGGTCTTAGAGGGTCCATGGGGCCAGTAAGGGATCACCCCCATTATTGTGAAAAAATTTTTTCTTTTGTTTTCTCCTGTTAATTTTTTCTTGGCTTCGGAAAGAGTTGGGAATAGGAAATATTTCCGGTAGGGTCTCATGGAGGAACCCTTCCCGTAATAGTGACCTTAAAAAAGGTTCCCATCCCATTCCAAGGGTATTTCCTCAGGCCAGGAAGTCGTGATTCCCCCAAAGGGAACGGTCCCCATTTCGTTTGAATTTGATTCCGTGGAGGTTGAAATTCCATTGCACGATTTTCAAGAAGGTTATCGTTTTGACACTGTTCTGCAACCCGAACAGGTGGTTACCCCTCTTAAATTACAATATCAACAAGAAACTCCATTCCGGGGTTTTTAAACCGATTCAAGACACCTTAAAAGGAGGAGGAAACTTTTCATGAAACATGTTTTTTATGCCATATATGTTCTTGCTTTTTCAGGGGCCGTTTTTATGACCGGGGTTTTTATTGGGCAATTTCTTGAACGGTTTTGGTCTGTCCGGGAGGAGAAAGCGCTTGAACGGGAAAAAAACAGGGAAATCCAAAGAGCCCCTGCCGGGGTTCCCCTTCGCGGTTTTTCTGAAATGAAGGCGGTTAAAGGAAAGTAACCTGTAATGTCTGAATATCAGCCTTTTCTCATTGCATGGAACCTTACCCAAAGGTGTAACCTTTTCTGTTCCCATTGCTACCTTTCGGCGGGGGAGAGAGTTACGGGTGGGCCAACAGAGCTGACCACCCCTGAGTGTTTCAGGGTGGTGGATGGCCTTTGTCGAGTCAATCCCGCCACCATTTTGGTTTTGACGGGGGGGGAACCCTTGCTCCGGAAAGATCTCCCCGATATCGCACGCTATGCTTCCGGAAAAGGAATGATGGTTGTGGTGGGAACCAACGGGACATTACTCAACGATGCACGAATTGCTGAACTAAAAAAAGCAGGGGTCATGGGCTTTTCAATCAGCGTGGATTCTCTAGATCCTAAACACCATGATTCATTCCGGTGCCTTCCCGGTGCATTGGATGGGGCCTTGAGAGGAATCGATTGTTGCCGCCGAAATGAGATGGCCTTTCAAATTCATACCACTGCCAGCCAAATGAATTTTGGGGAGATCCCTCGCCTCATTGAATTTGCCTATTCAAAAGGGGCCCGGGTATTTAATCTTTTCTTTTTGGTCTGTACGGGGCGGGGGGAAGCCATGTCCGATATTACTCCCCGCCAATATGAAGAGCAATTGAACGCTTTAATCGATGTTCAAGAAAAATTCCCGGGGATGCTGATTCGATCCCGGTGTGCCCCCCACTTTAAGAGAATTGCTTTCGAAAGGGATCCCTCCAACCCTTTTACCAAGGCCCAAGGATATGAGGGGGGTGGATGCCTCGCAGGGACTCACTATGCCCGAATTACGCCTGAAGGGGATCTGACACCATGTCCTTTTATTCCTGTCTCGGTGGGAAACCTTCGCCAAACTGGTTTTGACCGATTGTGGAACGAATCACCTATTTTGAATGAACTCCGTTCCCCCCGGTTGAAGGGAAAATGTGGGGATTGTGAATTTGAAGTTTTGTGCGGGGGATGTCGGGCAAGACCCTTTGCCTCACATGGAGATTATTTAGATGAAGATTTGTGGTGTCTTTACACACCCAAAGGTGGACCCAAAATAAAGCCGATGGTTGAAGAGGAAATTAAATTAATTTGGTCCAAAGAGGCTGAAGAACGTTTGGCCCGGCTTCCTTTTTTTCTTCAAAAAATGATCAAGGGGCGGGTAGAAAGACAGGCAATAAATTCGGAGAACACGGTGATTACCCTTCAGTTGATGGAAGATCTTCGGAAAAAAACTTTTGGTACAGCTTCTCCAATTTTTAAACAAGGTATTTTTAAAGGGTTATCGCGTTCCGATATGAAAGATGAGTAGTTATGCGAATATAAAATGGAGTTTTTTCAGGAAAATTTCCCTAATAAAGGTTCTTTGTTTATTTAGAAGCCCCTTTCTTATTTTTTTGCCATTTAATTATTGGAATTCAGGGAGCCCATTTCCCAATTCCTTTTTTTGTAATACCCTTAAAAGGTTAGGCATTTCGTCACACTAAAAAAAATTTTTTTGGGGCATAATGCCTCTAATTTGAAGCCCTCCCTTTAAACATACACATATAACTTATTGAAAAATATTAAATATTTCCTTGCCTGAGTTTTTCGAGGTGAGCACGGTTTTTGCGTTTCTCGTATGAATAGAAGGGATAGGAATTTGGGATCCAGAGGGAAGGTGAGAAAGTGAAGGAGATCGGGAAAAACCAGTTAAAGGCTATTTGGGCACAATCACACCGAATGGGTCTGAATGGGGAATCTCTTCATGAATTTGTTGAAAATCAAACCCGGAAGAAATCTCTTCGGACCTTAACACATACTGAAGCCCAGCAGATTTTATTACAGCTTCAACAAAAAAAATCCGGTAAAATCCAAACAGGTGAAGAAGGTTCGGAGAGAGGAAATCATATTTCCTTTTCTCAGATCGATTTTATTCATGGGTTAGCAAAAGAGATGGATTGGAACCGATTCCGGACCCAGAGATTAACCCAAAGGATGTATGGTTTAAGAAAATTGGAGAGAATGAATAAAAAACAGGCCTCGGGGTTGATTGAAGCCTTAAAGGCCATTAAAAAACGAAAGGCTGCTTAATTGAAAATCTGATTAAGGAGTTGAGTTCTTCATAACCCCATGGGGAGAAGAAAGGTGGTGCGAGATGTTCAATACATCATTTAAGAAAATTTTGGTTCCAACGGATTTTTCAGAATGTTCACAGGTTGCGGTGGAATATGCGGTTTCGCTTGCGAAGGCTTTTAAAGGGGAACTGAACATTTTTCATGTCATGGAACCGATTGTCTATGAATTGGATTTTTCCTTCGTACAGCCAACAGGGTCCCCTGATTTGAGAGATAGGCTAGGTGAGTCGTTAAATAAAAAATTAGCCCCCATCCGAGCCGAAGGAATCTCTGTGGAAGGGTTTGTTTTTTCAGGGGTACCCTCCGCTGAAATTATTAAGTTTGCAAAAAGCCGCCAAGCAGATCTTATCGTCATGGGAACTCATGGCCGAACGGGCCTCGCCCATGTTTTGTTGGGAAGTACCGCCGAAAGGGTGATCCAGAAAGCTCCCTGTCCGGTTCTAACCGTTAACGTTTCAAAAAATTTAATGGCCGCAAAGGAAAAAACAGAAAAATTCGAAAAAGATTTGCGGTTCGCAACCGAAATATTGAATGGGAAAACCCAAAAAACATTTTGCCATTTGTGTGGAAAAGCCTCCAATGAATTTATTTGTGAACCCTGTAAAATTCGGGTTCAGGCCGAGGCATTGGAAAAAAAGAAAAAGGTGGAAAGAGAAGGAAGGGTGAAATAGTTTTAAATGTGGGTTTCAGGAAGGGGGCGTATGTCTTTAGTGATAAAGCGGGTTTTATTTGCAACTGATTTTTCAGCCTGTTCAGAGCAAGCCCGTCAGTGGGCGAGTTTTCTTGGGAAAAGGTTTGGGTCATCGATCGATGTGATCCATGTGTTGGAATTTAATCCAGGAATGAAGGAGGAATCCCCGGTTGCGAAAATTTACCTGGATCATTATCACAAAGAATTTGGGCAGCAACTGGAATCGTTAAAAATCCTTTTGCAGAATGAAATCAAGGAGGTGTTTTCCCACCAAAGGGTCGGGTTGCCGGTGGATGAAATTTGTAGGTTTGCCCAAAAGGAAAATTCGGATCTTATTGTCCTGGGAACCCATGGATGGAGCGGCATTGACCGGGTTTTATTAGGGAGTACAGCAGAACGCGTGGTGAGGGGAGCGCCTTGTCCGGTGGTTACCGTCCGGTTGAAAGATCCGGGGGAGGGAAAGACGCTTCACCGGGAACAAAAAGCAGAGGGAACCGATGGGGTGCCCTCCTTAAAGCGGTTCCTTATCCCTGTGGATTTCTCCGATTGCTCGTTGGAAGCAATGGAATATGGAATTGAAATTGCCAAGCTTTTTGGGGCTCAGGTGGTGCTTTTGCATGTAACGGAGCCCAGAGGGTATGGAATCGGTTTTACGTTGAGTCATCATTCCAAAGATGAAGAGATCCATTTGGATTTGGAAAAACGGTTAAAGGAATATGTCCGTGTTTTTCAATCTCAGGGCCTTCAAATAGATTACCGATTAGAAGGAGGGTTTCCCGTAGATCAGATATTAGAGGAGAGCAATCAATTCCCCCCGGACCTCATTGTGATGGGGACCCATGGTAGAAAGGGTTTTTCCAAGTTCGTAAGTGGGAGTGTCGCCGAGGCTGTTTTACGCCATTCCCCCTGTCCGGTCCTCACGCTTAAAAGTCCAAAATACACCCCGGTTTAAAAAAGAGGGCTGATGGGATAAGGGCGATTGTAATACAAGATTTTTAAAATAGAATGAAAACAAAAAAATTTTTTATGTTTTTGCCTCAAGGAGGTTTCCGGTGAATTTAGTGGACAAAACGATTTCCATTATATTGGCAGGAGGGGTGGGATCAAGACTTTCTCCTTTGACCGTTAATCGGGCAAAACCCGCTGTTCCCTTTGGGGGGATTTACAGGATAATTGATTTTACTCTTTCCAATTGTATTCATTCCGGCCTTCGGCAGATTCTGGTTTTGACACAGTATAAGTCCCATTCCCTTCAAAAACATTTGCGAGACGGATGGTCGATATTTAACCCTGAAATTGGGGAGTACATCACTGCGGTACCCGCGCAAATGCGAATGGGGGAAGGGTGGTATGCGGGAACAGCCGATGCAATTCAACAAAACAGTTATATTTTGGAAAGAAGCAAAGCCAAATATGTTTTGGTATTGGCCGGGGATCATATTTACCGAATGGACTATGCCCGGATGGTGGAAGAACATGCTCACCGAAAATGGGACGTTACCGTAGGGTGTTTTCCTGTTCCCATTGGTGAGGCGCTTGGGTTTGGTGTGTTGGAAATTGATGAAGACCATCTCATTCAGGGGTTTATTGAAAAGTCTCAAAACCCTCCCCATATCCCGGGAAACCCGAAGGAAGCCCTGGCTTCAATGGGAATCTATGTGTTTAACCTTTCTTTTTTGCTTAATATTCTTGCCCAGGATTACCAAGAAAAAGATTCACAACATGATTTTGGAAAAAATATTTTACCCAAAATGGTAGGGAATTATTCAATGGGCGCTTATCGTTTTGGAGGAAAAGAAGGAAGGGTCACAATCGATGGATATTGGAGAGACGTGGGAACCTTGGATGCCTATTTTCAGGCCAATATGGATCTTTTAAAACCCCTCCCACCCTTAAACCTTTATCAAAAAGATTGGCCCATTCGCACCTACCATGGGCAATACCCATCTGCCCGTTTGGTGCCTTCCTCATCGGGGGAGGAAGGTTTGGTTTCCAATTCCCTTTTAGCGGGGGGAGATGTCATCATTGGTGCTAAAATAAATCGCTGTATTTTCTCTCCCAATGTCCGGGTCGAAGCCGGTGCTGTTGTAGAGGATGGTATTCTATTTGAAGGGGTCTGTGTTGGGGAAGGGGCCAAATTGCGGCGCTGCATTATTGATAAAGGGGTTTTCATCCCTCCCAAGGAGAGCATCGGGTATGATTTGGCAAAGGACCGATCCCGTTTTACCCTATCGGAAGAGGGTGTTATTGTGGTTCCGAAAAACTACCAATTTTATTGAGGCCTAAATCCTTTTTTAGACGGAAAGCCTTGTTCCAGGGTTGAGGATAGAGATGAGGTTACTTATTTTTCTGGCTCATCGTGGAAGTGAGTGGGTAAATTTTGTCATTACCCGCCTGTCCGGCGGGCACTTGCAGGCAGGGGAAAGCGGAAATCCAGGCCCTTCCCGTCATTCCCGCGAAGCCTGTCCTCGAATGACTTTATCGGGGAGCG
>DASWJH010000027.1 GCA_036397255.1 Nitrospiria bacterium | reverse complement strand
CGCTCCCCGATAGAGGCATTCGAGGACAGGTTTCGCGGGAATGACGGGAAGGGCCTGGATTTCCGCTTTCCCCTGCCTGCAAGTGCCCGCCGGACAGGCGGGTAATGACAAAATTTACCCACTCACTTCCACGATGAGCCTATTATAAAAAGATGAGATTTGGCTATTTTAACTGGCAATTCCCCGCCGCTTGCGGCGTGGGACGCAGTAGATCTGTTGTAGCGGGCCCTTCGACTTATCTCAGGATGGGCTTCCCAAAACCATCTCCACCCCCCACCTTCCCTCCCCCCATCGAGGGGGGAGGGATTAAGGGAGGGGGCTTTTTGATACCCCGCGGTCTTGCCGCGGGAAGCTTCATTAAATCTTTTTAGGAAAAAATCTTGTAAGGACAAGAATAAAATAGGGTTACGAAAAACAATGGAATTTGTTTTGTAAAAAAAATAGACCTGTTTTTAAAAAATACCCGAAAAAGGGGAATTGGAAGAGATTCTGAAAACTAGGTTTTGAAAACAAAAAAGGGGGAAAGTTCTATGAACCGGAATCTTCGGAAGGCTAAAATCAGGTTAATAGGAAGAATTTTCCTGCTCGGTCGCAATAAAAAATTCAGTTTGTTCTTCGATGATATCATCGGACAGTAACTTTAAGATATATTCTCGGAGCAACAATAAATCATTAGGGGTAAGATCATTAAATTCCACTGCCATTCCTGGAGAAGCTTTTAAGATATCCTTGTACACGCTTCTATTATAAATAACCTTTCCTTTAAGGAAAAGGGGGTTATTACCTTTTACCGGTAAAACAAGTTTGACTTCGGTTCCAACGGGGGGCGATTCACTTTGCCTGATATAAACCCCACCTTCAGAAAGGCTAACGGCGTAATGATCCCTTGTGATATCTTTATATGATACAGTTACCTTTTTCTCCAAAGGAGTCCTTAAGAATTTTCTCCTCTTTCCGCCTCCATAGGTAATACAATCCTGTAAAATTCGATCTAATGTAATTATTTTTACAGGTTTTTTTAATATTTCTTTGCAACCCAGCAGCCGACATTCTTCAAGAGTTGCTTCGTCCGAATACGCCGTCACCATGACCACAGGAATTTCAGAGGTACCCCCATCTTCTTTAAGATATTTCAGCGCCGTTACCCCATCAACCTTTGGCATTCTCAAATCCAGCAGGATGATATGGGGTGTAATTATTTTTAATAGAGATAAAACCTCCATTCCGTCTTTAGCCGCTACAATATCAAACCCCAGTCTTTTCAGAACGGTAGAAATAAATATTACAAAATTCTCATCGTCATCTGCCACCAGTATAAGTTTTCTTCTTAAATCCATTATTTCACCCAACCAATAATAAAATGGTTTTTAAAAAATCCAATGGTTTTTAGAGTCTATTCACGCTTGAACGCCGTTAAAAAAATTATACCCAGATTGTATTTCCTGTCAACCGTTACAGACGTTTTAAGAGTGATCTTGAAAAACAGGTTTTACCCATTAAGTGTTCCATTACCTTTAAAATTAATTCTTCTCAAACAACTATTATCTAAAATAGTATGGGTTTTCCCGTTCGATCCAGTTCAAAATACGGGGTTGCCAAGGGAAAAATTTCTGTTTATATTTCTTGAGATATTTTAAGGTTTTCAATATACTTCTCAATTGGTTTTTCTAAGTCAAATGGTGGTTTTCTAAAATGTCTTAGTTAACGAAAAGATAAAACCATTGAACGTAATGTGGGTTAAAAGAACATTGGGTGGAAAGTAAAAAGGTAGGCGGAGGTCGGAGGGAGAAATGGGTTCGCTCCCATTTCTTGTCGGAGGACCCTAAAGGAGAAAACCATGAGGCTGGTGACACGGGGAGATCTGGACGGTTTAACGTCCGCTGTTTTAATCTCAACCATGGAAGAAATTGATTCCATTGAACTCATCCATCCGCAGGATATCACCGATAATAATTTCGAGGTTACAGAAAACGATATTCTAGCGAACCTTCCTTATCACCCAAAATGCGCATTATGGTTTGACCATCATCTTTTGACCAATAGCAATATAAAGCCCCCTGAGAATTTCAAAGGTAACCATGCTTTGTCACCCAGCGCCGCAAGAGTCATTTTTGATTATTACGCCTCGGATAAGCTCAAGAAGTATGAGTTTCTTGTTCAAGAGACCGATCGTTTGGATTCGGCCCAGCTGACCCTGGAGGACATTCTCGCCCCTCAGGGGGTTATTCTGCTGGGATTTACCATTGACGGAAGGACCGGTATAGTTCAATTTAAGGAATATTTTATGAGCTTGATCCAATGGCTTAAATCGATGCCCATTGATGAAGTACTTAAAAAATCAGAAGTGGCGGTAAGGGCAAGATTTCTAAAGGATGAAAATATTCATTTTAGGAAAATCCTCAAAGAAAATTCCCTCTTGGATGAAAAAATGATCCTCACCGATTTCCGGCGAATCGATGAGGTCCCCGTGGGTAATCGTTTCCTTGTCTATACCCTTTTTCCCCAAGCCAATATATCGCTCCGTTTGCAGTGGGGTCCAAAAAAATCCTTTGTTGCAGCCACCCTGGGGCACAGCATAATTAACCGGACCAGCAAGGTAAACTGTGGAGAGATATGCAGCCAATTTGGGGGAGGAGGGCATCGAGGGGCAGGGGCTGTCCCATTGATGCTTGAATATGCCGAGGACCAAATTTCCCAGATCATACAAATGGTCAAAGAGGGCGGGTAGTCCGTGGGACAATTTTAGAGAATTTAAAAACCTGAAGGGTCAAGCGTTAGGAATAAGGAGAGAAGGCATTTAGAGGCTAAACGGGAAAGTTTTGGGGAAATAATAAAAAGGGGTCTTCGTGTAATCGAGTGGGTAAAAATTGTTAAAAAGTGTTTAAGGTCCATACAGGGCAAGGGTCAAGTCAAAGTCATTCTGTGGTTGAAGCCTTTGAAGTATTAGAGGTTCCTGCAAAATCCAGTTCGTCATTCCCG
>DASWJH010000026.1 GCA_036397255.1 Nitrospiria bacterium | reverse complement strand
CACAATTCTACAAATTTTGAGTGTGTCGCTGTTCGAAAAAACCCCAATATTACAAGCGCTTTCTTCGATTGATTACGAAGATGAAACCATTGATGACGATAACCAATTGAATTTATTTGTATAACGTTGGGACAGTAGTGAGATCTTTCGATTATCAATTGACATACCTCTGTTTATTTTCTATTCTGGAAATCAACCTCATACAGGTTCCTAAAATTTGATAAAAATCAAACTTGGATTAAACAAAGAATAAAATATGGAGAATACCCAAGTCTTTAATCGAAAAGGGGTTTCAGAATCTTTTTTGGGCCATTTGCTGGGGACCCTTAAGAAAACAAAAACGGTCAATGATCCCTTCTCCCATTTTTATATGGAGAACGTTTTTCCGGAAAGCCTCTATGCCAACTTACTTGAACAACTTCCCGACTCGAAAGATTACCGTGCACTTTCCCTAAAAAAATATGCCCGGGCGGACGGGACCAGCACCCGGGATTTATTGGAAATCAGTGATGAAGGGGTTTCGGTTTTAAAGCAATCCAAGGGGGAATTTTGGTTAGGAATTGCAGATGCATTAAAATCCGACAGTTTAAGAAATCAGGTCTTTGATATGCTATCTGTAGACCTTACCGATCGCTTCAAGGTATCCCGCGAGGCTTTAAAAGAAATTGAGGCCTACCCGAAACCGGCCATTATTCGGGATGTGGGTGGATATAAAATCGCCCCTCACCCTGATGTGAAAAAGAAAATTGTGACCCTCCAATTTTATCTGCCAAAAGACCGTTCCCAGGAAGATTTAGGTACAGCCCTGTATAAAAGAAAATA
The DNA here is from genome assembly GCA_036397255.1 of Nitrospiria bacterium. Lineage (NCBI taxonomy): Bacteria > Pseudomonadati > Nitrospirota > Nitrospiria > Nitrospiria bacterium. The sequence continues at coordinate 72,611 of DASWJH010000026.1, read as the reverse complement.
TTCCCTTGGAGGAATGTTGATCCTGAAACGTCAGTTTGAAAAAGTAAAGCAATTTTCCTTCCTACCCAACAGCGGGTACGGGTTTTCCGTTTCGGGGAAGAGTTGGCACGGCCGGGAAGTGGTTTCCATGTCCTCCGGTGTCCGAAATTCCCTCCTCCTGATATATTATACCGACCCCAAAAAAGGGTATTAAAATTACGGTGATTGTAAAATAAGTGCCGTTTCTTTTCTCCTCAGTCTCACTTACAACATAGAATAAAAGAGGGAAAAATTCATATGGGGATCCCTTTTCAAGAACTTTAAGGGATAGAATAGAAAAGAAATAAGCCATGATAAACCGTAAACAGGTGGAATTATTAATTGTATTGGCCCTGAGGGAGGGTTTCGTAGGTGAAAATTGGTTTTCTTTAAGAGAGATATTATGGTGGGGAAGAAAATCAGGTAAACAAGGTTTTAAAAGGAAAAAATTTTTTTTGTTGTTGATGATCGGGAAAATGAACGTGGTTTTTTTGGATTGATGGATGATAAAATAATTACCTTACACGGGTTTGAAGGAGTAAACCACGGGTTGATTATGATTCCGGGAGGGTAAAAAAAATGGATGATCCGATCGAAAATTTAAAAATGCAATTTAACAAAGACAAACAAACGGAATTTATAATGGAACGAACCGGCTTAGACACTTGGGCGGTTGAAAAGTTAGATGGATACGGATTGCCAAAATCCGTTTCTGAAGAACTGGAATACATTTTTAAAAACATTAAATCCCCCGGGCGTGTTGAACTTCTAACCTCTATGCGTGAGGAAAGGATTAAGTTTTTAGAAACCCCTCCGGATGAAAAGCCGTGGGAGGTGCGTGATCATGAGGAACACGTCAACAAGATTGTCAGGGAAACTGGATTAGCCTATAAAGGTGTCAATGAATATTATTTGGCAATCATTGAATGGCTGAGGAACATGATGGAAGAAACCCAAAAGTTAATGGACCAAAAGGCAAAAGAAACCTAAAGGAATGACAAATCTAAAATTTACGCTACACCTTTGCCAGTCTTTTAATTAAAAATAATGAACACCCAAAATATATTCAAAAACAAATTGGACATTCATCGTTTAAGGTGACAATGGATGGTTATGGTCATCTTATGGAAGGAGTGAATACGGTATCTGCGGATAAGTTATCGGGTTTTGCGTTGGGAATTAAAGACGAAAATTTAAAAAATGGTAGCAAATGGGAAAAACAGCGAAAAAGAAAATTCAAAAACTCCTCTAAGTCTTCAAAAAACTGGTGCCGAGAGACGGAATTGAACCGCCGACACAAGGCTTTTCAGGCCTCTGCTCTACCGACTGAGCTATCTCGGCACCTGGGTGGCTACGATAACAAAGACGTTCCGTTTTTGTCAATGTAAATTTGGAATTTTTTGGATCTTTTTAGAGGAAAAAGGCAGGATAAGAAGAAAAAGTTTTATTCAGAAGAGGGATTATTTTCCCCCGAATCCAAACGGATTTTGAGGGATTGTAAAAAAGCTTTATCAAAGGGGTTGAATTCGTAAACCAGTTCGGGGGGAGTTCCTTCATCATCCTTTCGGTGAATGCGTGTAATCGAAGCCAATACAATATCGATCCGGTAACCTTCTTCTTCAATTTCTTTCAGCGCTTTTTTTATTTGGGAACTATCAGAGAAAACATTGTTGATGGTGTCCACCAGTTCCTTCACGAGTTTTCTCAACCTTCCATTTTCGAATTCTTCTGTCATTGTTTCTCCTCTACTTAACTATAACGTACTGTATTTTTCCCTGTCAAGAAATTGTGAAAAAAATTACGGCACATTTTTATCAGAAAAGAAAAAGATCCTAAGGTTCAGTCACTTAGGATATTTTACATGAAGGAGGCAAAGGCCATGGGGAGGGGCTGTTTGGGAATGTTTTTGAAAGGAGCCATTTAAAAAGCCTTTAAGGTCTTTTAAAGTGATTTTCTCTTGGCCCAGGGTGACTAAATATCCAACGAGATGCCGAACCATGTGCATCAGAAAAGACCGGGCTTCAAAAGTCAGAAAAATAAATTCTCCTTTTTTATCAATGTCCAATCGTCGAAGGGTAATGAGGGTATGTTTGGCATTGCAGGAGGAGGAACGAAAGGAATTAAAATCATGTTTTCCTTTAAACATGTCTGCGCCTTTCCGCATTTTTGAAACATTTAAGGGGGAAAATATACACCAAGCATGGTTTCTGGAAAAAGGGGAGGGAAAGGAGCGATTAAGGATAGTGTATTGATAGCATTTTCGAATGGCGGAATAGCGGGAGTGAAAATGTTGAGGAACCTTTTCTGTTTTAATAACGGAAATATCAGGGGGGAGAATTCCATTTAATGCCCGTTGCCACATGAGGGGGGTCATCTTAGATTGGGTGTCAAAATGTGCCACTTGGGCTTTTGCATGAACTCCAGCATCCGTTCTTCCCGCCCCAATGACCTGAATCCTATCTTGGGAAATTTGGGACGTTTTATCTTCAAGAACTTTTTGTATAGTGGGAAGGGTGGGCTGCCTTTGCCATCCAAAGTACTGGGTTCCATCGTATTCCAAAGTCAGTTTGATTCGGGGCATGCTTTATCGGCCTTTTCTCAATTTTTATTAAAAAAATCGGATAGAAGAAAGGCTTATGGAACAAAAATTTGAAAAATATGTTTAACGTATGGAGGCAACTTTGATGGAGGCAATATATTGGTTAATCCCTTGATAAAGGGCCTCTGCGGCTTTTTGGCGGTAGGTTTCATTTTTCAACCTTTTTTCTTCCTGCGGATTACTGATAAAAGAGATTTCCGTTAAAATACTTGGCATGCTGGCATTTATCAGAACATAAAAGGGAGCTCTCTTAACCCCGAGGTTAACCACATTTTTGTATTTAGATCCAACGGTTTTATGGAAAGACTGGCTGGTCAGGTGGGCCAATTCCAAAGATTCATCGATTTTGGTGTTTTCTAAAAGATCATTAAGAATAAGTTCCAGGTCACTCATGGCCCGCTCCGAAGCGCTATTTTCTCTAGCCGCGGTTTCCATGGCCGGGCGGTCGGTGGATTGTCCTACCAAATAGATCTCGGTTCCACGGGTGGTTCGTTTTGGGCTTGAATTGGTATGAATGGAAATAAATAAATCCGCCTTTTGTGCATTGGCCATTTGTGTTCGTTCCTCTAAGGGAATAAAAATATCCGTTTCCCGGGTCAAAATGACCTTTTTCCCAAGATTTTTTTCCAAAAGGGTTTTTAGACGTTTTGAAATGTCTAAGACCACATCTTTTTCCATGACTCCGCTTCGCCCAATGGCGCCGGGATCTTTTCCCCCGTGTCCAGGATCAACAACAATGGTGTTAATTCCCAGTCCCAATTGTTGTGCGAGGGTAATTTCACCATTGGTTCGTTTGGGAACCTCGGCGGTTTGGTACTGTTGGGGCGGGTTGAACGCCGCATCTCTCACCTGGGAATTTTTCCCGTACACGTCAATAATAATCCGGTTTGGGTTTTCAAACGGGACAATACGAAAATTATTAATCTGGTCCAAGTTTAAAACCAGGCGAACCGTTTGGGGATCAAATTGAGCCACATTGACCTTCTTTAAAACCCCATCCTTAATAAGAATGGGTTTATTGTGCATTTTTCTTGGAAGGTAGGCATTTTTGAAATCGATAAATAGGCGTTCCGGTTTTTCCAGTCGTTCTGACCGGAATTCCGCTTCCTCAGACAGCTCGACCACTACCCGGGTATAGGATGGAAATGACCAATAATTCACAAGATTGACCATTATGGGCTTAGCAGGAGGGGGCGTGGGAGTTGTTGAGGGGGAAGTTGAGGGAAGAGAGGAACCATCCAAAGAAGCCAATGATCGCCGAGAGGTTTTGAAAAACCGTCCTTTGGGGTAGTGTTTTACCAATTGCCTATATTGGTCAATGGCTTTTCTTTTGTCATGGCTTTTACCGGAGTATCGATTGAGGCCTTCATAAAGCTTGGCGGTACGGAAAAGGGATTCTTCGATTTTTTTAGGGTTTCTTTCCGTTTTGGCCGCTTTGACAAAATATCGGATACATTGCTCCCATGAATGGCGGAACCGTTTCTTAGATTCAGATTTCATTAAACGGTTTTTGCAATTTAGTCCTTTTTGAAAATTACTTTTTTCTGCAGCGGAAACCTCAACGGCAGAGAAAAGAGTGAGGGTAAATAAAGGGAGGAAAAAGATAGAAAGGGACTTCAATAACGCGTGAGGTTGGGTCTTCAGCCTTTTCAAATATTCTCTTTTACAGAAAGGTGAATCGTCAAAATTAATAGGTTAAACCTTTTTTTTGAGAAAACTTCCTTTTGTAAAAAAAACCTTGGAAGGAAATGGGTGCAACTACGTAACCCACTGTAAAGCTAACTCAAATTGGATTATATGTCAATCATTAGTTCCATTGGGTTATAATTTATGGGTCCATTGACACCCTTTTCCGTTTCCGTTATTTTATGGGCCTTATTTAGACGAGAACAATGGAGGGAAAAAAGTGATTGAACGAACGTTGGCTATTATTAAACCGGATGGGGTAAAAAAGAATTTGATTGGGGAGGTTATTCGCCGGTATGAGAACAAGGGGTTTCGTGTTATTGCAATGAAATTGGTCCGAATGACCAAAGAGGTGGCAAAGGGGTTTTATTTCGTTCATCGTGAAAGACCTTTTTATGAAAGCCTGACGGATTTTATGTCTTCCGGAAATTGTGTCGTGATGGTATTGGAGGGGGAGGATGTCATCATAAAGAATCGGGAGTTAATGGGGGCAACCAATCCCAAGGAAGCTGCCCCGGAGACCATACGGAAAGATTTTGGGTCTCGAATTGAGCATAATGTGGTTCATGGGTCCGATTCAAAATCATCGGCAGATTTTGAGATTCCTTATTTTTTTAACGCCTTTGAGATCCCTGTTTAGGAGGTGAGGGTTTTCCTCCTGTTATTCGTCCGCACGGAAATATTTTGCCTCGGGATGGTGGAATACCAGAGCGGAAACCGACGCCTCGGGGTCCATCATATCTCCCTCCGTTAATTCTACACCGATTTGGGAGGGTTCCAACAATTTAAACAGTTTTCTTTGATCGGACAAATTGGGGCAGGCAGGATACCCAAAACTGACCCGGACCCCCCGGTATTTATTCTTGAGAATGTCTTTCATGGACAGAGTGGGGGGATCACCTATTCCCCAATCGCTCCGAATTTTTTGGTGAAGCCATTCCGCAAAAGCTTCCGCACATTCAATGGCGAGGGCTTGTAGGATGTGGGATTTTAAATATTCTCCTTCCTCTTTTAAGGTTTGCGAAAATTCCCGAATGCCCTTTCCGCAGGTTACAACAAAAAGGGCAATGGAATCCAATTCACCGGATAAAGCCGACCGACTATAATCAGAAAGGCAAAGCCTCTCCCCCGCACCTTGTCTAGGAAAGTTAAAGGTTTCAATAATCTGTTTTTTATTTTGCGGATCATATAGGATGAGATCCTCACCACGACCCTGGCAGGGGAAAAACCGATAAACCCCATTGGCCACCATCCCATGGGTTCGAATCAGTTCTTTTTGGAGGGTTTCCACCTGGGCTTTTAATTTTATTGCTTTGTCGTCCCCCTTGGATAAGAGTTGTTCAAATCCTCCCCGAAGTCCAAGATGTTTTCCATACAACATCGTCGGGTTAATAAAAGAAAATAGTTTTTCCAGACTGACATCCTGTAAGGCGTGAAGGTCAAAGTCGGGGGGTGATGGCAGATCCCGGGAGGGTTTCACCGAAAGGCCTTTGAAGGGCTCCTTTGGGGCTGCGGCTTTTGCCGTGGTTTCAACACTTTTCTGAAGGAACAGTTTTTCTTTTTCTATCTTCTTTAGCAGGCCCTCTTTTAAGTTTTCATCGGTGAGCTGATTGACTAAATCCAATCCCTGCATGGCATCCTTTGCATAGCATACCGGCCCTGAGTATTCAGGGGCAATACGGGTTGCGGTAAATTTGAGATTGAGTGCGGCTCCCCCCACCAAAAGGGGAATTTCCATTCCCGCTGATTTAAAATCCTGTGCGGTGACTACCATTTGCTGGGCGGATTTAACCAGCAAACCTGATAAACCCACCGCATCGGGTTTTTCTTTTTGATATGCCTTAATCAATTCGGCGGGAGGAACTCGAATTCCCAAATTAATCACTTGGTATCCGTTATTGCCCAATATGATCTCAACCAGGTTTTTCCCAATATCATGAACATCCCCTTTAACGGTTGCCAGAATAATTTTACCTCGAATATTAGATTCATTTTTTTCCATGAACTGCTCCAGGTGGGCCACCGATGCTTTCATTGATTCCGCACTTTGGAGAACTTCCGCCACAATCAATTCGTTATTATTAAAAAGTCTTCCTACTTCACTCATGCCTTTCATCAGAGGACCGTTTATAATTTCTAAAGGTTTTCTGTCTTTGAGTGCCTCGTTTAAATCTTCAATCAAACCATCTTTTGACCCCTCAATAATATAAGAAGCCAACCGTTCGTCCAATGGCATTTCTATGCGGGATTTTTTCTCTTTGGGCTTTTTGTGGCGAAATGCACTGACGAAAGCGGTGACAGGATCATCCCCTCTCCAGAAAAGAAGATTTTCGGAAAGCTTTCTCTCCTCTTCGGCAATTGAAGGGTAGCGTTCCAGTTTTTCTGAATTGACAATGGCGAAATCAAGTCCTGCTTTGACCGCGTGGTAGAGAAATACGGAGTTTAAAATTTCCCGGCCGGCTTGGGGTAAACCAAATGATACGTTGCTTATCCCCAGAATGGTTCTACATTCCGGAAACGTTTGCTTAATGAGTTTGACCGCTTCGAGGGTTTCAGGGGCGGACCCGTCATAGGATTTATCCCCGGAAGCAGTGGGAAAGACCAAGGGGTCAAAAATTAAATCCGTTGGAGGCAGACCATATTTGTTCACCAAAAGACCATAGGAACGTTTTGCAATTTCCAGTTTTCTCTGGCGTTGAATCGCCTGTCCGGTTTCATCAATACACCCCACCACAACCGCTCCACCATATTTTTTTAAAAGGGGAACTACCTTTTCAAACCGTTCCTCCCCGTCCTCCAAATTGATGGAGTTGATGACAGATTTTCCTTGGCAATTTTTAAGACCGGCCTCAATTACGTCTGAGTTGGTGGAATCAATCATGATAGGAACTTTTATTTTTTTGGTGAGAATTTTGAGAAATTCGTCCATGTCTTTGGCATTATCCCGGTTTGTGCTATCCATATTCACATCGAGGATATGGGCACCGCTTTTCACCTGTTTACGGCCGATTTCAGCGCCTTCTTCAAACTGTTCTGCTTCAATGAGGTCTCTAAATTTTCGGCTACCGGTTTGATTGGTTCGTTCTCCCACCAAAACAGGACGGATTTCCTCCTCAATGGGTAAAAAGTCAATTCCGGATATGGCCAGCCTTTTTAGGGCTGTAGGGACTCTCGGTTTTTTTCCATCCACCATTTGAACAATGGTCTTGATGTGGGCGGGGGTGGTTCCACAGCATCCTCCAATGATATTGACCCAGCCTTGGTCAACAAACCTGGATAATTTTTGTGAAAGGCTTTCCGGGGTTTCTTCGTAAAGGCCGTCTTCATTGGGAAGTCCGGCGTTGGGGTAGACGCTGACCCAACAATTTGCAAGTGAGGAAAGAGAACGGAGGTGATCGGTCATGAATTCTGGGCCCGTGGCGCAGTTTAAACCGATTGAAAAAAGATGAAGGTGTTCCAGAGAGGTGTATAACGCTTCTACCCCTTGACCCGCCAGCATGGTTCCCATGGGTTCGATGGTTCCGGAGACCATTAATGGAAGATTTGTTCCGAGATCCTGTTGGGCTTGGTTGACCCCAATGGCCGCAGCTTTTAAATTGAGTGTGTCTTGGGCCGTTTCTAAAAGGAGGAGATCCACTTCCCCCTCAATCAAGGCCTTTGCCTGTTGGTGAAATGCCCCCACTAATTGATCAAAGGTAACCCCTCCGGTAACCGAAATGGTTTTGGTGGTCGGCCCCATTGAACCCGCCACCAGGCGGGGTTTTTCAGGGGTGGAAAACCGGTCTGCTATTTCGCGAGCCAATTGTGCACTGGTTCGGTTGATCTCCGTGACCCTGTCTTCTAATTGGTATTCCCCCAGAACAATGGAGGTGGCCCCGAAGGTATTGGTTTCAATAATATCGGATCCGGCATTGAGATAGGCTTCATAAACGCTTTGGATGACCTGGGGGCGGGTAATATTTAAAATTTCGTTGCACCCTTCCAGAGAAGGACTCCCAAAATCCTCTGGGGTTAGGTTTTTATCCTGGAGGGCCGTTCCCATGGCCCCGTCCATTACAAGGATCTTTCTTTTGAGTAATTCATTTAACTCATTTATGTTCAACGCTTTTCTCCTTTAAAGTAAACAATCAAGGCCAAAATGGAAATAGAGTAAATTTTTATTAATACTGTATCATACCAAAAAAATATTACTCCCGTCCATTTTCTAAAAGGGAAAAGGTCGTTTCCCCTTGGGTTTCGAAAAATGGGCTTTTAGTGGCAGATCATCCTAGAGGGACTTTTCTTTAGGGGTGGTGTATTTGTGGGTTTTAATACCCATCTTCATTCAGGAAGACCATTCGGAGGAGCCAGAGTAAAGCAGCGATACAAATTCCGAATGTGGTGAATTCCTGTGCCACAGAAAAGCGGGATCGAACGGATTCCAGATGAACTTCCTCTTCCATATCTTTCTTTTTTGGACCCCAGGCGAGGGGAGCATTCAGTGCAGCTAAAGGGACCAGCTTTAGCAAGGCATATAGGATGGAAGAGTTAAAGGTCCAAATCATGATAATGATTAAAACAAGTATGTATAAAACAACCGTACCGGTCAGGTAAACCCATAGATATACGAATTCGATAAACCACAACGTGGTGCTGACCAAAAGAAGTGTAATCAAAATTAATACTCGACTCATGACCCACATGGTACCAATCTGCTCAAAAAAGTGTCAACTCTTTTGAAATAAACCCTAGTGGTTAAAAAAAATAAAAAAGGAAAATTTTTTCCTCAATCAGTTTCCGGGAAAGAGGTCTTTTAGAAGGAGTTTGCGGGGAAAGTTTTTTTAGAAAAAGGGAAAAAAGGCAAAATGTCAGGAGGGGGTGGAAAGAAAAAAATCTGGGATGGGGTGTTTTCAAAAAAATGGAGTAGGTTTTTTAAATTATATGAGGTGCCGATTCCTAATGGAAACTGTTTATAAAAAGACCAATCATAGGGAGTAATATGTGGATTGAAAAGTCTAGATACACCAACTATAATAATGTTTCGGCTGCACCCTCAGCCGGGGTATTATACTTCGAAAAGCCAGATACGGATTGTTATTAAGGGACCATTTAAGACTAGGTAAATTAAGTCTAGTGTTTCAGATTTCACCGGTTAAATATTGAATGACCTTTTCCCAAGAAACGGATTAACTGATAAGGTGAGTTTCCCTGCATTGTAGCCGGCTTCCTTGGGACTGTTTTGACAACGTTTTAAATTAAAATGAACCTTAAGGATGGGCTGAATAGATGGTTCGAACGGTAACCCATGCCCCTTCTGATAGCCGTCAGCCTGCTACTGGTGGTCTTGGTGGGAGCGTTGTATTGTTGCGTCTATCCCAACACGTCCCTCTCCATTTTCTACATCATTCCTATTGGCTTTGCGGCTTGGTACGCTGGTGAGAGGGCGGGGCGAGTTATCTCGGTTCTGTCCGCCCTGACCTGGGCATCCACCTACTATGCAACCATCGGCCTGACTGCCCATTCCCCTGTATTATACTGGAACGGTTCCGTAAGGCTTGCTTTTTTCATCATTATTGCCTCATTGCTTTCCGGCCTGAAGAACAAGACCGAAAAATTGAACGACCTGGCCCATATTGATTTTCTGACCGAAACTTCCAACAGTAGGGCATTCTACATTCGCCTCGAGGAGGAGATCAACCGTTCCCACAGGTACCGCAGCCCCTTTACCCTGGCCTATATTGATCTTGATAATTTTAAAACCATTAACGATCTTTATGTGCACACCGCGGGGGATAATCTTCTTCGATCCATAACGGCATCGATGAAAACTACACGCGGAGCACTGACTGCATCGCTAGAATGGGGGGAGACGAATTTGCGATCCTTTTTCCGGAGGCCGATTCAAAGGGCGCGCGGGATGTGATCAATAAGATCCGCGAGGAACTACTCAAACAAATGAGGGATCCCGGCGAGCGGGTCACCTTCAGCATTGGTATGGTTACCTACGACCAGCCGCCAGATGACACGCGGATGGTGGTTAAAACATCCGATGATCTGATGTATTCGGTTAAGAAAAAGGGCAAGAACTCACTGGCCCACCTTGTTTGGGACAGAAAGGAATTTCGCCCGGAGCCGGTTTAAGCGTATGCCCGTGGCCGGCCCCTGACCCTTTTCTTTAAAGTTCCTCATTTGTTCAAGGGCGTTCTAATGTTCCCCTCCATGGCTTTTTGATTGAAAGGAGGGACCAAAGCTGGCTACTTTGAGGGGACCTTGGTCCAGTTGCTTCAAATAAAACTTCCTAATTCCCTATCATGACCCATCGTTTAGGGAATAACCGGGTTTCCTTCCATCATCACCAATTCTGAAGGCTAAATTTTCCAAGGAATGTTAAGGAAAGCATCTGAAGAGGCGACTCAATCAAAAACGATTTAATGGGTTGTGATTTTTCTTATATAAATTGGATCTATGGGAAAGAACCATTTGGACCAAAATCATTTATCCGGGGAAAAATATTTCATTAAATAGTTTGATTGATTTTCGGTTTTTTCTTTATAATAAAAATAGCCATTGAGAATTAATTTATAATGGGGTATTCATCCTATTTTTTAGGTGGGTTTATTTTAATTCATCCTTTAATGTCATCAATGGAAAGTGGGGCAACGGTGGTAAAAGTTTTTCTAATAGATGATCACCGAATTTTTCTGGAAGGGCTGGAAAAATTAATTTCTGATGATCCTTCTATGGTCATAGTGGGGACCTCCTGTAATTCCCGCGATGGGATTAGGGAGGTTCCGCAACTTCAACCGGACGTTGTCTTAATGGATATTTCAATGCCGGGTTTAAATGGGTTAGAGGGGACCCGGATGATTAGCCGGACATGCCCAAAGACAAGAATACTGATTTTAACCATGCATGACAATGAATTATTTTTAAGAAGGGCATTGGAAGCCGGATCCGATGGGTATATTTTAAAAGACTCCAAAGTGGAGGAACTGCTCCATGCCATTCAGGAGACCTATAAAGGAAATTGTTATTTGAGTCCCTCCATTTCCCGAAAACTGGTGGATGAATATTTAGTAACCAAAAAACGAAAAGAAATTAAAAACCAGTTTCCGGTGTTAACCGGAAGGGAATGGGAGGTTCTTCAACTTCTGGCCAAAGGGCACACCAACAATGCAATTGCAAAGGTCCTTGGCATTAGTCAAAAGACGGTTCAAACCCACCGCAAGCAAATCATGAAAAAAACTGAATATTCATCGGATTTCGGACTTGGTGAAATATGCGTTGGAAGAGGGTTTAACGGGAGTTTAGGAAAGAAAACACTTTCTTTCTAATCATTCAAGCGGATGGAGATAATGGGTGAAGGTTTTTTTTATGGGCTGTTTTGACCAATGAGTTTACCGTACTTTTCCGTCCATCGTGAATGGGCCGTTTTAAGGGTTTTGAAGACCTCATCAATTATTCCTTTTTCTTCTGCTTTCCATTCCACCCGTCTCCCATATTTACTTATAATTTGGATCCAATGGTGGCTGGTTTCCGGGTCAAACCCCTGTGAAATTTCCTGAATATCATTATACCAAAGGGAGAATCGGTAGTTTAATTTTGCTAAGCCCGTGGTCTCCGACCCATCAACCTTTAAGTCAACATTGGAAATTTGGGCTGTGAAATCATAGGCCCGCATAATGGAGGTGGCCTGATCAAACGTTGTAAATTGAAATTGATATGCTCCGATTTGTTCGGAAGGAGTTTTGGATTCCCTAAGGAGGGACCAATATTTTATCTTTTCGGCCCTTTTTTCTTCTTCCCTCTTTTTCCGAAGAGTGTCCTGCTCATTTTTGTCCTTTTCCTCCAATTGCTTTTCTTCAGGGGAGATCGGGGCTGGCCTTTTTGAAAAATCGAGACGAATGGTTTCCATTCTCCAACCTTCTGGGGTGTGGTGAAGGATGGCAGTTCCCAATCCTCCTTCTACAATAAATCTTTTTACTGTTGATGGGGAGGTATCATATTGCCATGAGAATTCCACATTGACGGCGGGTTGCTCCCTATTCAAATGGGTCAGGTTTTTAATTTCCGTTAACGGTAATTGAGATTTTTGGAGAGTTACGAAACTTGGCCCATTCGGGTTTATGTTTATATTTTTGAAAAATAGCAGTCCTTTAGGGGTCAGCTTCACTTCTGGGGGAATGGAAACCACAGATTCATCGGGTTCGATGATCCCTCCTGACCAGAATCCTTGATCATATCCTTTTTGGAAACCGTCCTGATGAAGTTGGATTTGGGAGGTGATTTTTGAATATTCGTGGGTTTGCCGGATAAACGATAAAGCCATTCCCGGGGTAAGGTCCGGGGTTTCCGGAAAGGCGTTTTTCCATTCAAAGAAAACGGAAAAAATTATAAAGAAAGAGAGGAATCCGATAAAAACATTTCGCTTCATACAGGGAGTCTCCTCATGTGACTTTTAGTCATTCAGTTTTTACCTTTTCCACTGTTTTAAATTTTTCTGACTGATCTAACTTAAATAGGAGTTTTTCCGCTTCCGGTTTGTTATGGTGATACCAGGAATAATAATTTGACGGAGCGGCCATATGAATGACCCGAATCAGCTCAATTCGGGCGTCTTGGTTATTTTTTCGTTTGATATAGGCCTTTGCCAAATCGAGACGGGCCTTGGCGTAATTGGTTTTCGCGGCAACGGCTTTTTGAAGAAATTCTAAGGCTTCTTTAGAATCCCCACCCAATATCCAGGGAAGCTCCTCCAAAAGCATCCCCTTCATATGGAGAGCGGGAGGGTAATCCTCCTTTAATTCAAGGGCACGGTCCACGTGGTTTTGGAGTTGTCGTATGGTCGTCAATGAGGCAAAAACCCCCTTTAGGCTGGCTGCGGATCCTAAATTCGCAGCATAATAAAAATGGGCCTTGGGATCGGCATTGTTGAGGTGAATCGCTTTTTCTGCGATTTTGGCTCCTTTTTCATAGGCTTGAATTCGTTGAGGTTTGCCACTATTTAGATCATCCCCCATATCCAGGTACAAACCGGATAATCGGGTAAGGAGAACGGAGTCCAAAGGTGCTTTTTTATTTTCCTCCAAAAGGGTATTTAATTCCGTAATAAGGGATTGTCGATATTCTTCGGGCGAAGGATTTCCCCGGGATGAGAAAGGATAAAACAGGGAAAAAAATCCGATGATTATTAATAAACATGCACCTTTACCCCCCATGGTTCTAAATTTCAAAAGGATCTTCCAAATCTTTATCTTTTTTAAAAAATATTTTCTTTTGGCGGGGTGGTCTTTATACATATGATAAATGATTGTTGTTGCAAGGGACTCCGAAAAAATTCTACTCACCTTTCAAATGGTTTAAATTATAGAGCGTGGGATAATAGGCCCTTCAAAACTGCGATGGGCTTGGATTTTCAGAATAGCGTCCTCCCACCGGTATGTCAATTGAAAATCCATTGGATTTAACATGGGCTGCAAGAGAAGAAGGCCATGGGTTGACAGGGGGGATGAAGAGGGCTATTTTCAGTTTTTTAACCTTTGGTTTTTGGATTTGAGGAAGAGGAAGAAAATGGAAGAAATTGGGGAAAGATTTTGTTCCCGATTCAAAATTCCATTTGAATGTTAAAAAGTAAAGAGAAAAAACCTATTCCCTCCAAAAGGATAATCATGGGTAAAGAAGTTTTACGGGTAGAAGGTCTTGGAAAGAGGTTTAACCATTCGTGGGTGGTTAGGGACCTTAATTTCTCAGTAAACCGAGGGGAAATTGTGGGACTTCTGGGTGCCAATGGGGCAGGAAAAACCACTATTCTGGCTATGCTGTTAAACCTGATTACCCCAACATCAGGAAACGTTTCTTTTTTTGGTCAAACCGGAGATGGAAACCGAAAGGGGATCTTAACCAAAATGAATTTTTCCTCCCCTTATGTGGATCTCCCCCACCGATTGACCGTTTTTCAGAATTTATCCGTGTATGGCCAACTCTATGGAGTTCCCCTGTTGAGGGAAAAAATAAAATTTCTCTGTAGGGAAATGGATATTGAGTCGCTTTTAAATAAAAAATATGGACAGCTTTCCTCCGGGCAAAAAACCCGAGTGGCTTTGGCAAAGGCGCTGATTAACGATCCGGAGATCCTTTTATTGGATGAACCCACAGCCAGCTTAGACCCGGATGTTGCCGACCACCTCCGGCGTTGGATTATGCAATACCGGGATAGACAGAGCGCCGGGATTTTAATGAGTTCTCATAATATGCAGGAAATCGAACGAATGTGCGACAGGGTGATCTTGCTTAAACAGGGAAGGACTGTGGCAGAAGGCTCCCCCAGTATTCTCATACAACAATATGGGAGGGCTACAATGGAAGAGGTTTTTCTTGATATTACAAGGAATGGATCCGAGGCATGAACCTCCGCCGTATTTTGGCCCTTTTTCAACGGCATTATTTCCTGTACCGGACCTCTTGGGTTCGTTTAATTGAGTTGGTGTACTGGCCGGTGATGGAATTGCTGTTGTGGGGGTTTTTGACCTTATATCTTCAAGGGGTGGGATCGGATCTTCCAAACTTTTTAGAGCTGTTTCTGGGTGCTTTAATTTTGTGGGATGTTCTTTTTCGAGCCCAGATCGGTGTTTCTCTGGCATTTCTTGAAGAGGTATGGTCCAGAAACCTGGCGAATTTATTTGTCAGTCCATTAACGCCATTAGAATTTATGGCGGGTCAACTGGTGGTGGGCTTTCTCAGAACATCGGTTGCAGTGGGGGTCTTGGTGGTCCTTGCTCAGATTTTTTTCCACTTTAATATTTTCGAAATGGGTTTACCGTTGGTGGCCTTTTTTGCCAATCTTTTATTGATGGGTTGGAGCATCGGTTTGTTTGTCTCGGCATTAATTCTGCGCTTTGGCCAGGGAGCTGAAAGCCTGGCCTGGGCCGTCATTTTTCTCTTCCAACCGGTCGCGGCGGTTTTCTATCCTGTTTCCGTTCTCCCTGAATGGCTTCAAGGAGTGGCCTGGGCCACACCTGCCGCCCATGTATTTGAAGGCATGCGGTCTGTATTGTTGGACCACCAATTTATGCCAGGTCATTTTTGGAGCGCAATGGGGTTAAATCTGCTTTACCTTACAGGTGGAACCCTGTTTTTTCTTTGGGTATTTAAAATTGCCCGGAAAAAGGGTTTGTTTTTACAAGTGGGAGAATAGATTTTTAATTTGAAAATCAGGTAAAGGGCTGGGGAATATTAGTTGGAAAGGGTAGGATATTTTGAAAGAACGGCTTTAATTTCTTCCCCGGTAACTGTCTCTTTTTTAAGAAGCAGCTGTGCGGACTCCCTTAAGATGTCTTTTTGTTTTGAGAGAAGGGTATTGACCCGGTTGTATTGTTCATCAATAATTTTTCGTACCTCACAATCGATTTCCCTTGCGGTTTTCTCACTATAATCTCCCGCCCCGGATTCACTTCCAATTTGCAGGAAGCGCTGCTGATAATCCCGATCAAAGGAAATTTGCCCCAGCTTCTCACTCATTCCATAAACTTTAACCATGCTTTTAGCAATATCCGTTGCTTTGAGCAAATCATTTTGTGCACCTGTTGAAACCTCCTGGTAGACGATTTCCTCAGCCATTCGTCCCCCCAAAAGCACCGCAATTTTATTTTTGAGTTCGGACTCTGTCATTAGAAAACGGTCTTCGGTGGGAAGCTGGAGGGTATAACCCAACGCCGCGACCCCTCGGGGAATGATGGAGATTTTTTGGACCGTTTCAGAACCTGGAATGGATAGAGCCACTAGGGCGTGGCCCATTTCATGGTGGGCAACCCTTTCTTTTTCCGCGGGATTCAAAACCCTATTTTTTTTCTCAAGGCCGGCAATGATACGTTCCACCGCTTCTTCAAAGTCAGGTTGTTCCACGGCCTCCCTGTTCTTTCGAACCGCTAACAAGGCGGCCTCGTTAATGATATTGGCCAGGTCTGCCCCCACAAAGCCGGCAGTCATTCCCGCAATGACCTCCAATTTAACATCAGGCCCCAGAGAGATGTTACGGGCATGGACTTTTAAAATAGCCAATCGGCCTATTTTGTCTGGGCGGTCCACTAAAATATGACGGTCAAAACGGCCGGCACGAAGTAGGGCGGGATCCAGTATTTCTGGACGGTTGGTGGCGGCCATGAGAATGACTCCCGTTCGGGAGTCAAAACCGTCTAACTCAACAAGAAGCTGGTTTAAGGTTTGTTCCCTTTCCTCGTGAGCCATAGGACCTATTCCTCGCGCTTTTCCGAGTGCATCCAATTCATCGATAAAAATGATGCAGGGGGCCTTTTCTTTTGCCTGCAAGAAAAGGTCCCGGACCCGTGCTGCTCCAACCCCCACAAACATTTCAACAAATTCTGATCCACTGATGGAGAAGAATGGGACCGCCGCTTCCCCGGCCACCGCCTTGGCCAAAAGTGTTTTGCCGGTTCCGGGTGGGCCCACCAAAAGGATTCCCTTTGGAATTTTTCCTCCAAGCCGGCTAAATTTCTCGGGGGTTTTTAGAAATTCAATGACCTCCTGCAATTCTTCAATAGACTCATCGACTCCGGCAACATCCTCAAACCGGACTTTGACCTCTTTTTCCATATAGATTTTTGCTTTGCTTTTTCCAACGGTCATAAACCCGCCCTGACCTTGGCCTAATCTGCGGAACAAAAAGACCCATACTGCGAAAAATATGGCAATGGGAATTAACCAGGAAAGAATATCTTTAAAAAAAGTGCTTTCAATCACACCGATTACCTTAACATTGGCGGCTTCAAGTTCACGGAGTAAATCCGGGTCTTCCACCCGAACGATGTCGAACATGCGCTTCCCTTCCTCTTCCGCCCCCTCTTTCATTTTTCCGTGAATGACCGAAGTGGAAATTGAAACCTCTTCCACCTTGCCGGATTGGATGGCTTTCTTAAATTCGCTATAGGAGATTTTAGTGGGATTAAAAACGGGGAAAATAAATATTTGAAGAAGCATAATCGCCCAAAGGGCAAAAACGATATACCAAACCGAGAATTTGACGTTTTTTCGATCCATTGGATTCTAGTAAATTTCTGAGGGAAGGGTGACCTTAGAGACTATATAACATTTTTTTGTTTGTCAATGAGAGACCCGGACAATTCTTTTTAAAGAAGGGCCATGTTTTGTTGACACAGATACAATTTTTCTATATACCCAATAAAGTTCGGACCGGTTCCCAATTATCGGTGGTGACTACCACCACGGGAGGGTGATCCATATCGAGCGAACCAAAATATATTCAAGGTAGAAAGGGGAAGGGTTTTTTAAAAATTTCACGCTTTCCTATTTTCCTTTTTATTTTCTTTTTTACTTTTATCAGCTGTAACCCTTACGAGAGAAATTCACTTCGGTTTGGGTTATCCAGCGCACCGATTACATTTGACCCCCGATATGCCACAGATGCCACCTCATCCCGGCTCAACCGCCTTTTCTATCGGCGGTTAGTGGAGTTTGATGAGCAAAATCTCCCGGTTCCCGGTTTAGCGGTTTGGAAAAGGGTTTCTCCCACCCAATTTCGCTTTACCTTAAAAGATTCCATTCAACCGTTCCATGATGGGAGCCCATTCACCTCAGGGGATGTAAAAGCTACACTGGAATCGATTCTCAAACCAGAAAATGCTTCCCCCCACAGAGGGGACCTTATATCGATCCAAAAAATAGAAACCCCGGATTCAAGGAACATTGATATTTTTCTCAAAAGTCCGGACTCCTTTTTCCCGGATCGTCTTAGGGTGGGAATCCTCCCCCGAAAGAAAATTGAAGAAAAGCATCCATTTCATACTCAACCGGTTGGAAATGGTCCTTTTATCTTTTTGTTATGGCCTGAAGAGGGTTCTTTGAAAATAAAACGGATGTTTGATGGGCAGATTTTTGAATTTTTATATGTAAAGGATCATACCGTGCGGGTGTTGAAATTACTAAAGGGGGAAATTGATATGCTGCAAAACGATCTACCTCCTGAACTGGTTTCCCTTCTGGCGAAAGACCAACGTGTCCGGGTCATCAAAGGGAAGGGATCGAACTTTACCTATCTGGGTTTCAATATGGAAGATCCTGTGGTTGGCCGCTTGGGGGTACGCAAGGCGATTGCCCATGCTTTAAATCGTGAGGATATGATTCGATATGTTTTGGGTGGGGCCGCCCGACCGGCCTCCGCCCTTCTTCCCCCTGAACACTGGGCAGGAAATCAGAATTTGATTTTTTATTCCTATAATCCGGTAAAGGCCAAAAATTTTTTAAACCAAGAAGGATTTGATGAACAAAGGTTGCCGAAAATTACTTATAAAACCTCCAGTGATCCTTTTCGTGTTCGCCTTGCAACGATTATTCAGCGCCAACTGGAGAAGGTCGGTTTTGAAGTGGATGTGAGAAGCTATGATTGGGGAACATTTTATGGGGATATTAAAGGCGGGCGCTTTCAAATGTTCAGCCTAACCTGGGTTGGAATCACAACCCCGGATATTTTTCATATGATTTTTCATAGTGAATCGGTTCCCCCCAACGGAGCAAATCGCGGGCGTTTTCAAAATGCCGTGGCTGATCAACTCATTGTTCAAGCTCAGAGGGCTGATACCCGGGAAACCCAAATGGACCTTTACCGCCACCTCCAAGAGGTTCTTTTGGACCAGTTGCCATATATTCCGCTTTGGTATGAGGATCATTTTTTCGCTGGAAATAAAAACTTAGAGGGGTATCAACTGGCCCCGGATGGAAATTACGATGGACTTTCCAGGATTTCTTTAAACAGAAAAAACAAACAATAAGGGTTTTAAATTTTTTTCATTGATAAACCCTGTTCAATCAAAGAGGCGGGTGTATGGTTCGATTTCTTTTTTCAAGGGTAATCTCCGCATCCATTGTCATGTTGGGTGTCAGTTGTTTGGTTTTCCTTCTAATTCACTTGATTCCGGGAGATCCCGTGGAGGTCATGCTGGGAGAAACCGCCCGGCCGGTTGACCGAGAGGCCCTCCGACAGGCTTTAGGGTTGAATCAACCCATTCATCAACAATGGTGGGGGTACATGAAAGGGCTCCTTCATTTGGATTTGGGTGTGTCCCTTCATTCCAAGCGGCCCATTTTTGACCTTTTAAAGGAACGTTTCCCGGTCACCTTTGAATTAACGTTCTTTTCCCTTTTGGTTGCTGTGGGATTGGGGTTCCCATTAGGGGTGGTGGCTGCGGTGAACAAGGGAACTCCCTGGGATTATTTTGCAATCGGGATATCCATTTTAGGTGTTTCCATACCCATTTTTTGGCTTGGCCCTTTAATGATTTTATTGTTCTCCTATGGATTGGGTTGGTTCCCTGTAAGTGGACGGGAAGGGATCGCTTCCATTTTTCTTCCCGCCTTTACCCTGGGTTTTGCCATGTCTGCTATATTGTCCCGGATGGTCCGCTCTTCCTTATTGGAGATTTTAAGCGAAGATTATATTCGAACGGCCAGAGCAAAAGGGATTCAGGAGTGGCGGGTTATTTGGTACCATACCTTGAGAAATGCCATGCTACCCGTCATAACCGTTTTAGGGTTACAGCTTGGGGCTTTATTGGGGGGAACGGTGATTATTGAATGGGTATTTTCCTGGCCGGGAATTGGCCAATTGACCATTGAGGCGATACAGAAGCGGGATTATCCATTGGTTCAGGGGTGCGTTTTAATGATTAGTCTTACCTATGTTTTGGTGAATACGGGCATTGATTTTGTGTATGGGTGGTTGGACCCCCGTATCCGTTTAAGCGAAGAGGGTTGACATGGGTTTTTGGGTTCCGATCACTGTTTTTCTTTTTTGGGTCATCCTTGGGTTAGGAAGCCCTTTTCTAAATTTAGATCCGGAACAGATGGATCTCTCAAAAATTCTCAATCCCCCCAGTTTAGGGTTTTGGTTGGGTTATGATGATTTGGGCCGTTCCATTGCCGACCGTTTGATGGCGGGTGCCACAACCTCCCTGGTGGTTTCAATTAGCGTTGTTGGCATTACCTTAATGATCGGAACCTTTGTTGGAACCCTTTCGGGATATTGGGGTGGTTGGGTGGACCATGGGATGGTCAGGTTGATGGATATATTTTTAGCCTTTCCAGGCCTTCTTTTGGCCATTGCCATGGCCGGGGTTTTAGGTCCCGGAATCGAAAACGTCGTCATGGCCCTGTGTGTTGTTGGTTGGGTTGGATTTGCGAGGCTTTCCAGGGCCCAGGTTATTTCCATCAAACAGCGTGAACATGTTCAAGCGGCATTGGCCATCGGTTTAGGTCGAACCCAAATCATTTTAAAACATCTGTTGCCTTTAACCCTTGCTCCTTTGATAGTAGAGGCCACTTTTTCTTTGGCGGGTGTCGTGATTGCAGAGGCCAGTCTTTCATTTTTAGGGTTGGGGGTCCAACCCCCAGATCCCTCATGGGGGAGTATGATCCGGGATGGTGCCCAATATATGTTGGTGGCCCCCCATATGGTGATTTTTCCCGGAATTGCAGTCATGCTGGTGGTTCTGGCGGTTAATCTCCTCGGGGACAGATTTCGTGACTGGTTGGATGTAAAATCTGGATAAATTTCTTTTTCCGGTTGCGGGTTTTCTTTAACTTTGAATCAGGGGAGGGGCTTGTTGAATAAGGGGAGTTAATTGAGGGTGGAAATAAGGATTAAAGAAAAATGAAAACCGTTGAGGAGCGGAAAATTGAATAGGGAAATTATTTTTGATCCATCTGCCAAACTCTTTGTTTCATAAAAGTGGAGTACATTTTTTAAGGGGTTTCCCCAAACCCCACCACGCGGTTTCTTCCCGCGTTTTTGGCTTCATATAAGGCTTTGTCGGCTTTTTGAATGATTTCATTGAGGGTTCTACCATCCTTAGGGAAAGAGGCTACCCCCCCACTGATTGACACGAAGCCCAGGGGTTGTTTCTCCAGGTTGGGAAAAATATGGGTTTCAATCAACTTGCAGGTATTTTCCGCATATTTGATCGCTCTTTCTCTTCCTTGGTTTGACAACAAAACAATAAACTCTTCTCCCCCGTAACGGGCAAGTATGTCCGTTCCTCGTGTATTTTTACGAACAAGCCTCGCCATTTTTTGCAAAAGTTCGTCTCCCGCCTGATGTCCATTTTGATCATTATATTTTTTGAAATGATCCACATCGAACATAAAAATAGAACATTCAAAATTATAGTTCCCACATTTTTGCGCTTCTTCCATGAGGCGCTCTTCAAAATAACGCCGGTTATAGAGTTGGGTCAAGGAATCAACCCGGGCCGTTAATTGGACATCATCCAACCGTTGCACATTATCAAGAGAAATGGCTGCTAAATCGGCTATCATTGCAAGAAAAGTTCGATGATTTTGATCCGGGGATTTGATTTTACCCACACTCAATACCCCATGAAGGCGGCCCTTAAAGCGGATAGGGGCACAAAAATCAACCACCAGGGGATTCCCGTCTTTAGGAATTTTTCCTGATACTTCGGGATTGTACTTAAAGTCATCGGAGGTGAGAACAATCTTTGCTTCCCCGGTAATGCCGATTTTTCCCTCTCCTAAGGCATAAGATAAACCCCAATACTTTTCTTTGTCCAATCCATAAGCCAAGGAAAGTTGTAACCGTTTTTCATCAGGGCGAAAAAGGAATAATGCAATTTCACCTGCGTTCATTAGAACAAATGTTAGCCGAACAATCGAAGAGGTGACCTCCTCGATTGTCAGATTGGAGCAAAGGCGTTTAACGGCTTCGGGAAGGGTGACAAAGAGTTTAAGATAATCCCGGTTTTTTTCATCCAGTTGTGTAATTTGATTTTGAAGGGTTCTCCTAAAATTTGATTCTTCCGCTGATTTTTTATCGGATTTTTTCTTTTCTTCGGTAATTTTTAGAATTTTTTGGGAGATTCCTATTCTCCCTAAAAATATTCCAATAAAAAAGGCAAGGGCTCCAACCAAAAGAAGAGCCCCCATATTCAAAAGTGGGTTTGTTGAGATGAGGCTAGCCGGCTCCATAAGTGGAATTTTTTTTCACACCTCTTGATTTCTTGAAAGGAAAATTTTATGGAATAGTAATTAGGATACAGGTTAATTTTTTTTATCATTTTTTAAGGTACCACTTTTTTGACCTATGTCAAGAAATGGAACCTTCCATAGAATTATAAAACGTAACAAAATTATGGTGTTGTTTAAGAGCCACCTTTAATGATTTAGCTTTATAGTTCTCTTTTTATTGTGAAGAAAAAATGGAGCCAAAGAAGTTTGCTTGACAATCAGGTTAATTTTTTTTTATAAGAAACATTAGGTAATACTTTTTTACAACATTGTTCCAATGTAATACCATTCAGTGATTGAATTCTATTTTAACCCTTGAATTATCAAGGAGTTATAGAAATGGAACACCGGATCCATCTGATCGTATGTGACAGGGACAAAAAACTCCGGGAACGACTGAAAGAGTTAATTAGGATACAAAATGATTTTGAGCTTATTGCTGAGTTAACCCATCCAGAACAGTTTAAAAATTCAAAGAATTTTATTAAAACAGACATCTTTATTGCAGGCCTAGACCCAAACCAGCGCTATTCGATTCAACAGTTTTTCCCCCTTTTAAGCCAAGGAAATAATATAAAATATTTTATTTTAAGTGATGTGATGCAGGGGGATTTGATGTTACGGGCAATGCATGCCGGAATCAGGGCTTTTCTTTCAAAAACCATTCGGGATGAAGAATTAGCCGATGCCATTCGGGAGGTGTTTAAAGGAGGGATTTGGTTTCAAAAAAAGATCGAAGTAAACGGAACCCACCCTAAAAATGGAAAAATGCAAGATCGGAAATATTATAATGGTAACGGTTTGACTGCTCAAGAAATCAGGGTCCATGAAATGGTCAGGCAAGGGTTGCGGAATAAAGAAATTGCAGAGAAGCTCTACCTAAGCGAAAAAACTGTAAAATGCCATGTCCATAATATTTTTAATAAGCTCAATGTGACAAAAAGAACCCAGTTGATGGATTACTCATTGACCTCCTCTGGGCTTTAAGCTCTTTTATTTCTCCCCTACATTCGGTTAAACCCAGCAAACATCACAAAGATTCTCATTGGAGGTATTAGTTTGGTATGATTTTCACAAAATTTAGTACCAATATAATACCAGAGTCCCATTGACATTTGGGTCAGAAAGGATCAAAAGAACGAGAATAATTGTTTTGATTTCTGTTTCTAAAATTGTAAATTAAATTTAAAAAGAGAACGAGCAAAGGGCATTTTCTTTAATTTTTAACGCTAATAGTTTTTAAAGAAATAAAAATAGGGGGTATTGAAATGGATTTAAAGGAAAAAACTATTTTAGGTTTTCTTGCCTTTTTAGTTTCCACCTTTTTCCTTCTGGCTTTTGTCTCCAATTCAAGTGCCCGCCATGGGGAGGAGGATTTCATCCCCAACCGGATTCCCGAGCCGGCTCCGTATGTGGTTTCGGAAACGGACCACCCTAATTTGGGCACTCCCGGTGCCTATCCCGGACCTCCTTTTGAGAGCCTTTGGAATGGGATCGATGATGTGGGAGCCTGCACCGGCTGTCATACAGGAATATTTGATCAGTGGAACGGTGCCATGATGTCTAACGCCTGGCGCGATCCAGGCTGGAGAGGCGCTTTTCTTTTGGTGGCGCGGTTGACCTCAACGGATGGCTGTGCCGATATTCCCCCCCCACCCGATGGATCGACTCCCTACGATTGCAGCGATGCAGCCCATAAGATCAATCCTTTTGCCAATGCGGATGGGACCTCCACATTTGATTATGGAACGGGAATGGTTACCACCAGCGGTTCGGGCTCATTAATGGATGATTTCTGCAGCCGGTGTCACATGCCGACCGATTATGTGGATGCGACCATTGATGTCTATACGGATGATCAAAGTCCCCACGGTGCCGGAGCGACGACACAAGAGCATGGGCGGATCAGCCCCACGTTTGATCCCACATCCATTAATTCAACGGCGGAGGTCACCACTACAGATCCTTATACCGGACAGTTAACGCCAGAATCCTTTGGTTTCCGCCGAACGGCAGAAGGGCGAATGGTGAACAGCAACAGCGGGCAAACGGGGATTGTGTGTGAAGTGTGCCATACCAATGTGGAGACCCGGTATACCCCCTATCACAATTACAACAAAAGCGGGGCGGAGTATTATCCGGTACCCTCACAGAATCCCCGCTGGAATTCCGGTCTGACGCCGGAACAGGAGGATATGCTGACCGTGCCGGATGCCGCGTCAGGGAATTTGGGATATGCGGCAGGGGCGGGAGCGTTTCGACTTTCTCCCCATGCGTTGCATGAACCGGAACGGTTCGGGCCGTTGAGCTGGAACGATTTTAATGCCACGGAGGATCCGTATTTAACCGGGGTATTTGGCACGCCGATTAACTATATTCAGGCCAATCCTCCCGGAAAGCATGATACGTTTTATCAGGTGAAGTTTGAACGATCCGAGTTTTGCGCGGCCTGCCATGATGTGACCAACCCTGCCACGATCAAGAACCAACATGGTTTTTGGGTCGGAGGATTTCCCATTGAGCGGACCTATACGGAATGGCAAAACAGCCGGTATGCGGACCGTCCGGGGAACGCGTTTTTCGATCCTGCGTTTAAACGGGATTGCCAGACCTGTCACATGAACCAGACCTTCGGGCAACCTGGGACGGCGCTGACGTTATATGATGCAAGCGGTGTGTCCGTGCCTCCGCTGAGCGGACCGAGTTGTGACCGGATTACGAGGACGCCCCATTGGACGCACCATTTCGTGGGGGGCAATGCCTATATCACGAAGATGATCGGTGCGGACGCTCAGAGCAGCGGGGATGTTCAGCCTTATCCGGAGCTTTTGCATACCAGTTTTTCCTCCAAAGAACCGGCCAGCCGCTTCAACTATGCACGGTTCGACACGGCACCCTCTCGAAAAGGGCCCCCTGCGACCCAGCATGAGCGGTTTGCGTGGGACCGTCTGAGGAATGTATTGACGATGAACCTTTCGGCCCCTGGATCGGTGGCCAGGCCTGCGACGGAGACCTTGGCACCTTTGAGCCTGAGC
Organism: Nitrospiria bacterium; assembly: GCA_036397255.1. Lineage (NCBI taxonomy): Bacteria > Pseudomonadati > Nitrospirota > Nitrospiria > Nitrospiria bacterium. The sequence goes on along the minus strand of DASWJH010000026.1, from coordinate 47,243 downwards.
GTCACGAACGCGGGCTCCGGGCATAATTTCCCGACCGGGTTTCCGGAAGGGCGAGTGGCCTGGGTGCGGGTGTCGGCGTTCGATACCAAAAACACCGCAGACACCTCCGATGATGTTGAGTTGCAGATTCAGAACTCAGCCGCTGGTAATCAGCGCTCTTTTGGTGTGGGCTATATGACGGCATCAGCGCAGGCTGATCCGCTGTTCCCGGGGTGTAATTTTATCATTCCGGAAGGCTCACCTGATCCGTATTCCATATTGATCAAGGCGTGGGCCACGCTGGACCAGAACTGTCCGACGCTCGATCTTCCCTACGCGACGCCCGTCAATCTTGTGGTGAACGCTCAGGGTATGCCGGTGGATTCGACTGGGGCGGTGATCGACCGGAACAATCCCACGGGATTGCCTCAGTATAATGACCTGGACGGGGACGGGGATTTGTTTGATGACTCCTTTTTGGAGGATACACGGTTGAGGCCTCTTCCCCATGCGGGTGCGACCATCAACGCAAGCCAGTATTCGGTGGTGGTGCCGTCCGATGTGGTGGGTCCGATTGCGGTGACGGCGGTGGTGTACTATCAGTCCTTCGAGGCGGTGGTGGCGAAGAAGTTTTTGGGGAACCTGGCCAATACCGATGATGTGGAGGCCGACGAGGGGTTCCCGACCGGTTCACCGACACTGGAGCCCTGCGTTCTGAAAGCGCCCTGTGACCGTGTCGGGAAACCGGGTGCCTTTGGGGACGCGGAGCTACGGGAGGCGATGAAGTTCGATCCGGTGGTGGTCGAGGGTGCGCCGGCGGTCCCGATGGAAGTGGTGAACGCAGTGATTCAGGTGAATGAGACGGCAGATTCTGTCGCCCCGCAGGTGGTGATTAATAATTCTACCGCCGATACCAATCTGACCGCTCCGATTCCCGCGAACCGTCATTGGTCGCCTTCTCCCTATGGAGGACCTACGGGAAATTATGATGTAGAGGGAAATGGTGAGCTTCATGTGGATGCTTTCCGGATTGTGAAGGTGAGTTTCACAGAGCCTGTCCAGGGAGTGGATCCCAATACCTTCTATCTGACGGATAACAGTGGATCGGCCATTACCACCCTTCTGGATCAGATCGATGATACGACCTGGGGGTTGTTCCCGTTCACCAGTGAGGAGATGGCGTTGTTGGATCGGGGGGTGTATGTCATGCATATTGCCCCATCCCGGAATGGGTCGGCCCTTACGGACTTTGCAGGGAACCCGTTGGCAGCAGGACCTGCAGCGGGAGGGGAGTATACCTTCGGGTTTAAGGTGGGAAGCAATGAGCCGGTTCCAACCACTACTACGTTAGGAACCACGACAACAACAACCACCGGAGCTACCACCACCACTGGAGCCACTACCACAACGACGACGCTTGGCGGCCTTCAGGTAACCAGCGTGAAACCTCCTGATGGGTCCACCGGCATTCTCACGGCGACCAATGTGGACATCACCTTCAACCAGACCCCGAGCGGCGTGGTGGATGAAAGCAGTTTCCTGCTGCATGTAGCCCTCGGTCCGAACCAGGACCGGTGCGCCACGTTGGGCGCTCAAGCCCCAGGAACCGTTACCGGAGGGGGAACGGCTTGGACGCTGGATCCGACAAACAACCTGGCCACCAAGACGTGGTACTGCGTCACGGTGACCACTGCGACCGGCTTGGCCCAGAACTTCAACAGCACGTTTAAGACCGGGAACAGTTAGAGTTCTTTCCTGCTTGCATTATTCGGCCTGTGCGCTTAAGGTGAGCGTACAGGCCATTTCTTTAGGATGGGTGTCCTGAAAAGGTATGGTCATACAATGAAAAAATTCAGAAAAGGTTTCGTTCTATTGGTTTATAGTTTATTCTTTTCGGCTATACCTGTGTTATCGGAGGCGGGAAAGGTTCCCGTAGGATTTGTTGCCAATGCGGGAAATAATAATGTTCAGATCATTGATTTAAATTCGGGAAAAACCCTTACCAAGTTATATACAGGTGCCTCTCCCTGGAGATTACTTTTTTCCCCGGACCAGAGGGAATTATGGGTTCAGCATTGGTATTCAGAGAACACCGTTGCCGTAGACCTTCCCAGTTTAATTGTTTCTGGGCAAATCCCAGCCAGGGGCCCAGGAATTTTTAATGAAAAGGGAAACCTTTTTTGGAGCTACTCATGGCCTGGAAGTATCTTGCAGGCCTATTATGTGAAAAGTTTTAAGGCAAAAGACCGGATTCAAACGGAGGTCAAATTACCTTATGAGTTGGCACTGGCCTGGGGTGAAAAAAATCTCTATGTGGGGCAATATGATCCGATTTCAAAGGGTGACAAGCGGGTTTATAGCTATGTTCTTTCCTATCCGATGGGAAAGGAAAATCCCGCGGGAACCAGTATTCCCACGGGGGACAGTTCCATTCGGATGCAAATGGACCCTACGGGAGAGTTTCTGGTGGTTGCCAACGTGGATGGAAGCGAAATTACTCTGATCAATGAACACAACGCCAGAGCCAAAATAACACTTGTACCAGGTCCAAGAGACGTCATTTTTGCTGGGGAGGAAAATTTAATTGCTATTTGTTGGAAAAAGGGAGAAAGGGTTAGTGAAATATTAACTATGAAGGTTGACTGGGGAAAAAGGCCTTGGCCAGAATTTAAACCGGCTTTAGCCAGGAAATTCCGGGGGGGATTAGTGACAGCAAAACTGGCCCCCTCAGGAAAAGAGCTCTTTGCTTTAGATCAATTGGGTGAAAATCTGGTGGTTTTTAATTTAGAGACATTGGAGGAAATTCGAGCGATTCCGGTAGGTGATGTTCCTTATGATTTTGTTATGACAGAAGTTGAGGAGAGGGAACGTGATCGATGGGGGAAAAAAAGGGAAAACCAAATCAGACTGGAACGTATTATCCGCGGAATAAAAAAAAATGGTGCCTCCTTTCAAGAGTTGAGTTTTGTGGAAAAGTTTAAGCCGGTTGAAGAGAAGCCCAATCCCCTTGAAATTGAAAAAAAGGAAAAGGAAAAAGAAATAGACCCGAAAAAGATCCGCACCTTTTTTAGGGTACCGGATAATTTTCGCCAGGAATTTCAAAATGGGGGGGCGAGGCTTGCTGAAAAGGGATGGGGGATAGCGATTCCTCCAGGGGGTCAGTTTTATTCACTTCCCCGGCAAGATTTGAGTTACTTACTCTATGCAATTAATTCTCTTTCCGTTGAAGAAGTTATTCGCCATATGGCCGGGGATGTTTCCGGAAGCCCATTTTTAAAAAATGGTATTGCTGTAGATATTCTTGGGAATGTAAAGGAAGGAGATCACAAATATCATGTAATAGGGGCCAAAAAAACCGGTGAACAGGTTTCTCAGATTTGGATTGATGCCGAAAAAATGATTCCGGTTAGTCTGATAGAAAAATTTCCCATTATGGCCAATCCCTCCCCTCATGAAGGAAGTCAGATCCCAAAAGGGATTGCTGAGACCAAGCTACTATATGAAAAGGTTCAGGAAAAGTATTTTCTTCCTGTGAGGATGATGAGGTTGATGGATGGCAGAGTTATTGGAAAGGTTTATCTTGAAGATATAAGAATTAATCCCGGGCTGAAAGATTTTCATTTTGATTTAAGCCAATTGGGAGGTTTAGGGATTAAACCTGAGAAAAAAATGCTGGCTAAGACCGTTTCTTTACAGAAGGAACCTGGGCGGACTGTTCCGGGTTTGGGGAATGAGCATATTGATCATCCAATAGTGCCCCATGAGCCTTATAACAGTAATCCCCCAACCTCAGGGCCTCATACCCGTTATATCGCAGAGTGGGGCGTTCATGAAATCCCAATCCCACTTGAGGAACAGGTTCATAATCTTGAGGATGGGGGTGTTTTGATTCAATATAATTGTCCTGATGGTTGTGATCCGTGGAAAAAACAAATGGGAGAACTTGCTAGAAAATATGATAGGCTTGTGGTTGCTCCCTATCCTTTAATGGATTCAAAGCTGGCTTTAACCGCCTGGGAAAAAATTCAAATATTTAATGATTATGATGAAAATAAAATAATTGAATTTATTGATGCCTATATAAATATTGACCATCATCCCTCAAAACCTGAAAATAAAAATCAATAATAAATGAAAGATTTTACCCCCTTGTGGGACTATTCCCTTGCTCATGAAAATTTTAAATATGAGTTAATAATTTCATTAGATAGACCTTAATATCCTCATTTTTAGGTTTATTTTGGTATTAAAAACCCCAAATTTAATACTAAACTAGTACCAAAGCCCCATTGACAATTATGTCAAAATAGGTCAAAAGAGTAAGAAACTTTTTAATTGGGATTCTAATCCCAATAAGGGTTAAGTCGGAGTGACCAACAGAAATGAGGTAGAGGTTTTATTATAACAATGCTTAGCTGTTTTTATGGGCTATTTAAAGAGCAAAAAAAATTTAGGGGGATTGAAAATGGGTTTAAAGAAAACATCGATAATAGGTTTTCTAGGCTTTTTAGCCATTACTTTTTTCCTCTTGGCTTTTGTCTCCAATTCATTTGCGCGGCACGGGGAGCTTCCGAATCGGATTCCCGAGGCCGCTCCTTATAATGTGGACGAGGCGGCGTTTTTTCCTCCTCCTTTTGAAGGGGACTGGACGGGTACCAACAGCCCTGGTACGTGCGATGGGTGCCATACACGGATTTGGAATGATTGGAATGGATCCATGATGTCCAATGCGTGGCGGGATACGGGTTGGAGAGGCGCCTTCCTTTTGGTGGCCCGTTTGACCGCGACTGATGGAAACTGTGATACACCCAATCCTCCGGATGCTACCACCAGGGCCCTCATCAATCCCTTTGCGGACGGAGCGAATTGTTCATCAACCTTTGATATAGGAACCACGATCCATCAAACATCTGGTTCCGGTTCTTTGATGGATGATTTCTGCTCACGATGCCATATGCCAACCAATTATACCGATCAGGTGGATTTGGCGGGGGTTGGGCCCGATACTCCCTCTGGTTTGGAACATGGGCCTGTAAGCCCAACCTTTGATCCCACATCGGACGACGGGACGGGTACCGCCTTTGCCGAGGTCAGCGCACAATTCCGTAACACCCTAAGCGGGCAACAGGGAATTTTCTGCGAGGTTTGTCATACCAATGTGGAAACAAGATACACGCCCTATCATAACTATGTTAAATCCGGAACGGAATATGTTCCTGCTTTAGGAACAGGGGATCGAGACGCGCTTGTGACCCCCCCTGATACGTTAAATGAACCGAATCCTACGAGCGGAAATTTAGGGTATGGGATCGGGGCGGGGGCTTTTCGATTATCTCCACATGGCATTGGAAATCCTGAGAGGTTTGGTCCTTTAACCTGGGATGATTATACAGCTCAAATAGATCCTTACGTGAGCGATGTATTCAATATCAATATAAATTACCAACAGGGTTCTTTTTCAGGAAAACATGATGGATATTACCATGTAAAATTTGAACGGTCCGAATTCTGTGCTGCCTGTCATGATGTAACAAATCCCATGACTATCCAAAATGCCCTCGGCAATTGGGTAGGCGGTTTCCCGATTGAGCGGACCTACACCGAATGGTCCCATAGCCGTTATGCAGACAGGGCGGGGAATAGCAATTTTGATCCCGCTTTTAAGCGTGATTGCGAAACCTGTCACATGCAGCAGGATTACGGCCAGCCGGGAACAGCACAAACATTATATGTAAGTGGGAACCCCGTTGCCCCGATCGATACTACGGATGGTACGGTGTGCAGTTCTGGCCCCACTCGACCGGTTTTCTTCACTCATCATTTCGTAGGGGGGAATTCTTATATCACTCAGATGGTTGGTGCGGATATCAAAACTAGTGGAGCAATTGAACCTTATCCAACTCTATCAGTTAATAGCTTTTCATCGGCGGATGATACCAGTATTTACCATAATGCCTATTGGGAAAATGTGACAAACAAAGGAGCTGATACCCAACACCCGCGGTTTGCTTGGGACCGGATGCGTAACGTCCTAGACATCAGCCTTTCTGGCCCGGCGAGTGCAGGGGCCGGTACGAACCCCGCACTTAATCTAAGTGTTACCAATAGCGGAAGCGGTCACAATTTCCCAACAGGTTTCCCTGAGGGACGAAACGCCTGGGTTTCGGTTCGTGCGTATGATTTGGCAAGCGGAAATGAGCTTCAAATTCAAGATTCCTTCTGGAGCCGAACCTCCCTAGGGGTGGGATATCTGAATGCGGCAGATATGATCGATCCAAATTACCCCGGGTGTAACTGGACGGTTCCGGCAGGTTCAGCTGATCCATATTCACGGCAATTTAAAGCCGTTGCCTCTCTCGGTAATGGCTGTCCCACGTTAGATTTACCTTACGCCACTCCGTTAAACATGGTGGTGAACGCAAATAATATGCCGATTGATTCGGGTGGCACGGTCATTGACCGAAACAATCCGCTTGGTCTTCCCCAATATAATGACCTGGATGGAGATGGTGACCTGTTTGACGATGCCTTCCTGGTTGATTCCCGTCTGCGCCCATTGCCCAATACGGATGCGACGGCAACACTAAACCGGTATTCCGTGGTGATTCCTCCTGGAACGGTAGGACCCGTTGCAGTTACCGCGGCGGTTTACTTCCAAGCCTTCGAAGCGGTTGTGGCTGAGAAATTCCTTGGAAATCTAGCAGATACGGATACCGATTTTCTCCTTGAGCCCTGTGTGCTAAATGGGGCCTGTGACGGGCGAACACCCACCGTTGAACCTGCGGTTGTAGAAGGTGCACCTGCGCTCCCTATGGAGGTCAAAAATGTGGTGATCAACATTACAGGTCAAACCGACACCACCCCGCCTGCAATTCGCACCGATATTTCCGGTTTTTATCCTCCCAACGGGGCGGTTGATACTCATATCGATGTGGTTCCGAAGGCTTTCTTTACAGAGCCTGTTACTGGAATTGATAACACAACCTTCACACTTGAAGATTCAGGAGGTGTTACCGTCCCGGCTTATGTGGATCAGATTAATGACGGTGTATGGGCCATTTTCCCCCATGATGTGGTCCTTTCTGGTAGGGAAAACTATACGGCCCGAATCGCCGGGGGAAATGTGGTCTGTGATTTTAACAATAACTGCATTGCCAGTGAAATTTCCTGGACCTTCAGAACAGCCCGAAGTGCTGATCAAGGAACGGGAGATACCTCAACTCCTCTAGGGTATCCTGTGAGTGGCCCAACGACAACTACAACTACTACAACCACAACTACAACCACCATTTCTACAACAACGACAACTGGGGGCACAACGACAACGACTACCACAATTCCAGGTGGTGCTCCAACTGTTACCAATATAGATCCTGCCGATGGAGCGAAAAATGTTAACCGAAATACGAATGTTGTGGCTACATTCTCAGAACCTGTTACCGGGGTGGATACAAACAGCTTCCTTTTAAATGAGGGTGCAGGTAGTGGAGGTAATCCATGTGACACACTAGGACCTAGCGTGGCTGGTGTTGTCAGTGGAGCCAATGATGTGTGGACTTTTGATCCCAATCCAACCTTGGGCTCAAAACAAAATTACTGTGTGAGAATTACAACAGCCGTTCAAGACTTGGGCGGAACTCCTATGGCCCAGGATTTTACTAGCACTTTCAAGACTGGCAACTAGTATAAAAACTGCTCAAATTGATATTCGAAGGCCTGTGTGCTTATAATTGCGCACAGGCCTTTTCTATCTTTTTCATCAAAGGGAGTGTTTTCAATGATGAAACTTTTTAGTCGCTTGATCGGAATCGTTTTTCTATTTATTTTGTTTGGCTTATCAGGGTTAATGGGCTTCACCTTCCCTTCTTTTACTAAGAAAGTTCCTGTTGCATATGTGGCAAACGGTGCCAACAATAATATCCAGGTAATTGATCTTAATGAGGGAAAAACGATCAAAAAAATTTATTCAGGTGTTGCCCCCTGGCGCTTGATTTCTTCCCCCGATGGTAAACAACTTTGGGCCCAACATTGGTATTCCGAAACAACGACGGTCATTGACTTAAAAAGTCATGAAATAATATATTCACTTCCTTTTAGAGGGCCGGGGGTTTTTTCTCCAAATGGGGAGCAGTTTTTAACGATGAATTGGCCTAGTTCCGCCTTTCATAGAATCGATGGAAAATCCTTCAAAACAATTGAACAGCGGATGATTGATGTTAACCAGGTTTATGATATGACTCCAGACCCTGAAGGGAATAAACTCTACATGGTTCAGTATGACCCTATGACCAAAGGGCCAAGGGAAAGATATGGATATATGGTGTCTTTTCCCATTGGTGAAGAGGATTCCAGCAAAGCGGTTCAGCTTTCCTACCAAACGGGCAGGAGTCCCATTAGTATTAAAGCCTCCATTAAAAACCCCTTTCTCTTTACCGCAGATCTTGAGACCAGTCAGCTAACCCTCCTCAACCGCTTGGGTGATGGTCGAAAGGTTTCTTCTTGCCCTTTCCCCCGGACAGTAATCCTTTCAAAGGACGAGACCCGAATGGGTGTTCTTTGCTGGAAAGGAGAGGGGGCAAAGCGCAGCCATATCATAAGTTACCAGATCGACTTTAATAAACGTCCCTGGCCTTCGATTACGGAAGAGGCAAGAACGACGCTTGAGGGGGGCTTAGTGGCTGGAGATTTTTCACCCTCTGGGGATCGTCTTTACGTACTGGATAGAAACAACAAACGTTTATTGGAAATAGACCCCAAAAACCTTACCGTTTACCGATCTGTGACAACTGGGGATCATCCAATGGATGTGAGAATAATCGAAATTCCCAAAAAAGTTCGAGACCAGATTGGCAAAGAAAAAGAATTTGATCGCAAAACCTTGAAAGAAGTTATGGCCAAGATGGGGAAAACGAGCAATTCTTTTAACAATATTTCCTGGACCGAAAAAGTGACGTGGACAGAACCCGGTTCCGAAGAGAAACACGGAAAAACAGATGATGCTAAAATTTCTAAAGGGGTTCAAAAAACAAAAGAATTGAAAGTGTTTCTTAAAAGTCCGGATGGACTCCGAATTGAAAACGAAAAGGATGAGATTCGCTTGGCAAAAGAGGGAACGACCATTTCGATTGATCCCGATGGAAAATTTTGGGTCACTCCCCGACAGGATTTAATTTCCGTGGTGTTTTCAATGCCCAACCTTTCCTCTGATGAAGCCATCCGGACCTTAGCGGGAGATGTTCCCGGATCTCCTTATCTTCGGACCGGTTTTGCAGTGGATCAGGTAATGGAGGTGAAAGAAGGGGACCACCATTATTTTGTAATAGGAACCCAAGTGGAGGGGGAAAGAGTTTCTCAACTCTGGGTGGATGCAAAGACCGGGTTTCCTACCAACCTGGTTGAAAAATTCCCTGTTTTTTCGGGGAAAGGGCATGGGGAAGAAGGAGGTTTTGGAGGCCTTGTGGAGACCAAGTTTTATGATTATGAAAAAATCGACGGGGGTTACAGGTTTCCTAAACGGTTGGAGCGTATCATTGATGGAAAGCTAACCCAGCATGTTCAAATTGAAAAGGTAAAATTCAATAATGATTTTTCCAAAGACCAATTTGAATTAAACCGCCTTGGAGGAATCGGTTCAAAACCTTCAGACAAACTGGTCCTTCCCGTGAAAACCAGTATCGGCCAGGAACAGCCGGGCCGTTATGTTCCCTCTCTGGGGAATGATCATCTGTCCTATCCACAAGAACCCCACACACCTTATAACAGCAATCCACCAACCTCTGGTCATCATCTTCCCTATGTTGCGGATTGGGGGATTCATCCCGTCCCTGTTCCCCTCGAACTTCAAGTGCACAACCTGGAGGATGGGGGAGTATTGGTCCAATATAATTGCCCTGATCCTTGCCCGGATATGGTTCAAATACTGGAAAGAAAAATGAAAGAGTTTGAACATGTTATATTGGCCCCTTACCCCTTAATGGATAACAAAATCGCTTTAACCGCATGGGAGCGGATTGACACAATGGATAAATTGGATGAGGATCGAATTTTAAAGTTTATTGAGGCCTATGAAGGAATCGATCACCATGCAAAAGAGGTGGCAAAGGAGCAGCCTTGAAAACATACGTCTTTGCGGGAATCTTAGGTGTTTCGGTCATCGGGGTGGCGGTTTTGCTTCTCAGCAACATTGAACATAAAAACGATTCCAATGATGGCCTAACAAGTCCTACAGCCCCTCCAATTGAAATAGGCAATGAAATCCCTCAAAACCATCCTCAAACGAACCCGATGGCCCAAATTCAAGCACTGCGCGCCCGTTTGGATCAATACCCGGATGATCGGGATGCCCTCATGGCCTTAGGAAATGCCCAAATGATGATTAACCGTTTTGATGAGGCAACAAAATTATATGACCATTTATTGGAATTAGAACCAAAACATTTGGACGCAAGAAATAACATGGCCTTGGCCAGGTTGGAGCAGGGAAGAATTCCTGAGGCTGTGAAACTTTTGGAAGAGAACTTGAAAATTGCCCCGGATAACGGGCCGGCACTCTTAAATTTGGGAATTATCTATCTGGATAGCACTAAAGATCAGAAAAAGGCATTAGAAACGTTTAAGCATTATCTGGAAACCCACCCCAATGAACCCGAGTCACCTCAAATTCGCCAAACCGTCGAAAAAATTCAGATCGCTCTGGCTCACCCCCCAAGATAAAATCTTCCGTTACTTTGACCCATAGGTTACATGGCGCATCGAAACCCTATATCACGAAAACGCCGGATGGGTAATTGAAAGAATCGGTAGGAGGTTCTATAAAAGTGAGAGACTGTATAATGTCCTGCTGAGCCTCCCCAACTGCTGTTTCGAACCACTTTAAACTTTTCTCCATAAGCTTTAGAGGAATAGGTGGCCCCGGGGTAGGGTTTGTACCAATTGCTTACCCATTCCGATACGTTACCGGCCATGTCATAAATACCGTATGGGCTAACCCCTTCGGGGTAGCTTCCCACCGGCTTTAAACTGGTACCCCCGATGTTACCTTTTTTCTCATCGAATTGGTTCCCCCAAGGAAACTCTCGGCCATCGGTACCACGGGCGGCTTTTTCCCATTCCGCTTCGGTGGGAAGCCTTTTTTTTGCCCATCTGCAGAATTGTTCGGCTTCAAACCATGTGATTCCTGTCACCGGCCACTGTTCCTGTTCCGGGGGGAAATTCCCTTCGGGCCAAGTGGGGGGTGGAGGAGTGGCCGTTTTATCAATGAAACCCCGGTACTCTTTGTTGGTGACTTCGTAAATATCCATTTTGAAAGCAGGTTGGAAAACGGTTCGTTTGGGATGTTCATCTAAAAACCAAGGTTTGGCGGACCCGAATTCCACTCCTTCCTGGGTCTCATCCGTTTTATCGCTTCCCATGATAAATTTCCCTGCTGGAATCATTACCATTTGGCCAATAGGGGGGGGTGATTTCTGGGTTTCTTCCGAAATGGGTTCGCAGCCTAAAATGAGAAGAAATCCGATTAATAGCCCATAGTGTGTTTTTTTATTACCTCTTTTTAGGAAAGATTTAAATAAAAAAATATTCAAAAGAATTTACCTTACCAATGAGTATTGATTGGGAGAGTTTTATTCCCCTACGAACTGAGTTAGCCCTCGTCGTGTTCCAAACCATTTGGTGCCATTGTCTTCAAGCAGAATACTATACACAAAGTTATCAAGGAGGCCGTCCTTTTGTGTGTATTGTTTCCAAATTTTTCCGTTAAAAACGCCGACTCCTTGATCTGTTCCCGCCCAAATTTTCCCCTGTTTGTCCGTTTTAAGGGCAAGGACAAAATTACCGGGAAGGCCATCTGCAGTGGTAATTGTTTTCCAGTTTTTTCCATCAAAACGGGAAAGACCTGTTCCCCAGGTTCCAAACCATTTGGTGCCTTTTTGGTCGATGACAATGGAAACAACATAGTTGGGGTTTGTAATTCCAAGGAGCTTTGAGGTGTCCGAATGGTGGAGGGGGTTTGTGGAATATTTAGGGTCTTTAATACTTTCTTTCAGTTCGGCCCCTAAACCGTCAGCATGGGTATAGCTTTTCCATTTTGTTCCATCAAAATGGGTCACTCCCCCTTCGGTTCCAAACCAAAGTGAATTGTCGAGATCCACTCCCATGGCATAGACCCATTTGTCAATGAGTCCCTCCGATTCCGAGTAGGTTTGGAAAGAATCCCCATTAAAACGGCTGGCTCCTTTCCACGTGGCAACCCACATCTGACCTTTTCGATCAAAGGCAACATCATACACCCACAGATCTCCCAAACCCTGCCCAGGGTTATACTTGGTCCACTGGTTTCCATATACAAGGGTTGAACCATAGCCAAAAGGGGTGTAGGTTTTCCATTTATTATTCTGGAAGTGCATGAGACCGCCTCCGTAGGTTCCAATCCATTTTGAACCGTCCGGCCCAATTTCAATGGTGTACACTCCATTGCTGAGTAAACCGCTTTGTGTTTTGTCTGCAGTGTATAAAATATGGTTTTTCTCCGTTCGGGTGTCGTACCGAATTAACCCGTGCTGCATTCCAACCCAAAGGTAGTTTCCTTCTTTGGCCAGGCTTAAAACCCGGGAATTGGTCTTAAAGCTTTTCCAGGAGGGTTGAGGAGAGGAATTGGCGGTTTGGGAAGCAAACGAGGAAAAAATGAGAGACAAAACTCCAATGGTTCCTAGAATTAAAAGGAGAATTTTTTGTTTTTTCATTAGGGCCTCATTATATAGTCCAACCTTTTCTAAATTTCTAATGATCCAGGAAAACTTTTATGGCTCTTTGTGGAAGTGAGTTAATAAATTCTCTCATTCCCGCGAAACCTGTCCTCGAATGCCTCTATCGGGGAGCGGGAATCCAGAACCTGTTAATTTTACACTAACTGGATTCCCGATTAAACATTCGGGAATGACAGCAAGGGAGTTTTTCAACACACACCCCTTGAAATACCGTTATTTGAACTCTACGATTACCTTTAATACCCCTGGTTTTTGGGCTTCTTCAAAAGCCTTCAGTCCTTGTTCAATAGGAAACCGGTGATGAACCATGGGTGAAAGGTTTATGTTCTCTTCGGATAGCATTTTTAAGGCTTTCGGAAAGGGCCCGCAACGGGATCCTACCAAAGAAATTTCATCCACAACCAAGGAGGAGGCATCGATATTGAGGTGGGATGAATAGGTACTTTTCATGATCAGTGTTCCCCTGGGCCGCAGCGCCTTTCGGGCGAGCAAAAAACCCTCCGGATTTCCTGTACATTCGATCGAAAAATCATAAGACCTTTCTTCCAAATCCTCTGGTTTCAATGTGAGGATGTCAAAATCGGAAAGAAGTTGTAGTTTTTTTTCATGTTTCCCCATGATATGAAGAGTGCAGCCGGTGTGAAAAAGGGTTTGGGCAATCAGAAGACCCAATTTTCCGTCCCCGACGATGAGAACCAAGTCTCTTTTCTGAATATGAACCTGTTCCTGAATTTCCAATGCGGCCGCAAGGGGTTCGGTAAAAACAACAAAATCATCGGGTATTTGTGAAGGGACTTCATAAAGGTTTTCACTGGGAAGGGAAAGATATTCTGCAAAAGCCCCATTCCGATTTACAATTCCCAAAACCGTCCTATTCTCGCAATGGGCCGTCCTTCCATTTTCACAAGCCCAACAAAGATGACAAACGGCGTTAATTTCTCCAACGACTCTTTTCCCCAATAGATTTTTTGGACCTTTTTCGACCCTTCCTACAAATTCATGGCCAAGAATTCCGGTAAAAGGGTAATACCCTTTTAATAGTTCCAGGTCCGTATTACATATTCCCGCCTTTAAGACACGAACGACGGTTTCTCCAGGTGAGGGAGTGGGGGGGCCAGGTCACCCCGGAAATTGAGTGTTTTTTTTCTAACCAAAGACCTTTCATCGCTTTAGTTTTTAATGGGCGCTGGGGGTACTGGGCGACCCTCTTCAATATCAATGAGATCCACCCATGTGGAAATATCGGTTCGATCTGGAGCCACCTTATTTCGGATTTCAATAAAATGCTCCATACTTTCCGGGTTATTTGGCTTACGATTTAAAAAAGAGTCATTCCATTGATCTACGCTTTCGATGGGGTGTCGAGTTGAGTTTTGTTGAACCCATTGAAGGATTTCCTGATCGTCTTGGTTTTGAACCGCTTCGTAGAATTTTTCTTCATGAATATTTAAAAAATCTAATAAAGATTGGTCCAGTGGGCAGGGGTAAATGTATTCACACAGAGAACCAGCACCTTTAGACCGGGCTTTATCAACCATTCTGGCAAGGTGGAAAAAACCTCCCAGTTTCTCTTTGGGGCTCCTTGGAAATTCTTTTGACAGGTCTAAAATTTTTGTAGTCATCAAAAACTCTCCTTGTTTACCCTTTTAGGAAAAGGTTATAATTCAACAGTTTATCTCAAATAAGAGATAAACATCAACCGGGAAATCCTCTTTGCGAATTGTAACCTTTGGAAATAGCTTAACCGTTGGGTTTCAATCCCCAACACCCGAAAACCCTATGGGAGAACCCACCCCGTATGGTCTTTTTCTTCATGAATTGATGGGGGAAAAGAGTGAAATTCTAGTAATGGGGGTCAGCGGGGAATTGACCTCTGAAATGGTCCAACGGCTTGATCGGCAAGTGATTCAACAGAAACCGGATTATGTGGTGATTTTGGGAGGATCTAACGATTTGGGTTGGGGTCTTCAACCGGAAGAGATTATGGAGAACCTAATCCTTATGTATGAGCGTGTTAAAGAAAAGGGCATACAACCCATTTCCCTTACGGTTCCTTCAATTCGTGGTTTTGATGCCATGATCCCCCCGAGGAAAGTCCTTAACAGCCTCATGATGGAATATAGCCAGTCCAACCATCAACCCTGCGTGGACCTTTTTATGGGGACGGCGGAACCTGAAACCTTTCGTTTGGCCGAAAAATATTCCAATGATGGGCTTCATTTTACCACTCAGGGTTATCGGCGAATTGCGGAGTTGCTTTATCAACAATTTTTTAAAAATATCCAAGATAAGGAATAGGAGAATGTCAGAAAATTACCAACGTGTGGTTAAAATTATGGAAACCCTCCGAAGCGAAAAAGGCTGTCCATGGGACCGGGAGCAAACCCGGGACTCCCTCAAACCTTTTCTTCTGGAAGAGACTTATGAGGTGTTGGAGGCGATTGAAACCGGAGAGCCCAGTGAAATTAAGGAGGAGTTGGGTGATCTGCTTCTTCAAGTAATTTTTCACGCTGAAATTGCAAAAGAGCGAAAAGAATTTGATATTGAAGATATCCTTTTACAATTGCAAGAGAAGTTAATTCGACGGCATCCTCATGTTTTTGGGGATGCCATGTCAAAAAACTCCCAAGAGGTCTTGCAGAAATGGGAAGAAATTAAGCGTGGGGAGGAGAAGAATAAAAAGAGAAAATCCGCTTTGGATGGGGTTCCAAAAGAATTGCCCGCTCTAATGCGGGCCCATCAGCTGCAGGGAAGAGCCGCAAGAGTGGGCTTTGATTGGAAAGAGCAGGAACCGGTTTGGGAAAAAGTCTGTGAAGAGTTGAAAGAGCTTGAGACGGCCAAAAGCGAAGGTCAAAAAAAGAGAATTGAGGCCGAGCTAGGGGATCTGTTTTTTGCCTTGGTGAATTGGGCGCGGTTTATGAGAATCGACCCTGAAGAGGCGTTACGAAAAACCAACCAACGGTTTTATGACCGCTTTCATTTCATTGAAAAGGAAGCGAAGAAGGAGGGGAAATCACTTTCTTCCATGACCCTTTCCGAAATGGACTCTCTTTGGCAAGAGGCCAAAAAGGCCGAAAAGGATATTTTTTAGCCGATTATTAGTGAATGTATCCAACATATGTTTTTATTAATTCAATAAACCCAAACCGTTATTCCCGCGTAAGCGGGAATCCAGGTAAGGAAAACTGGATTCCGGGTCAAAGCCCGGAGTGACAGTTAAAATAAACGGTTTATGTTTCAATTCACCAAAATAAAAATCGCTTTCATCCTGATGCTTTTAACTGTTTCCATGGGTTGTGAAACACTCTATCATTCACTTTGGGGAGGACAATGTTATCAAGATTCCCGAGAACACCCGGATTGTGAAGAGGTCCTCTCCTACGATGAATATGAAAAGGAAAGAAAGAAGCTTCTTAATGAGAAAGATTAAATTGGTTTCCTCAGAAACACTCCTGTGGATAAAAAAAGGCTCTTAACCACCACCCCCGGTGGTTTTCCACCAATTTCTACCTATTTGATAAGTATAGTAAATATAATAAATATAAAAATTAAGTCTTTTCTTCTGGTTGAAAAAAACCAATCCATTATTAAAGTAAAAACTTAAGAAACCATATTCATCTTTCTGCATTAACAGATTAATCCTGTAAATTTAAAATGTTGGCATTCCCTTTGCTCTATATATTAGGTGATGATCCTAAATCCGTTCCTATTTCATTTAATTCCAAAAAAAATTCAAAAGTTAAAAAAATGGCTGCCATTTATCCTAAAACTTTTTTTAAGGTAAAACCCTTTCCGGATGTTTCGCCCTCTCAAGAAGTCTTTGGCCAAAGGGATTTTGGGTTTCTTCTTTCCCAGAGTCCCAAAATGGAAAAGATTCTCCGAGTCATTACAAAAGCGGCGCTTTCAGATGTAACGGTTCTGGTTTCTGGGGAAAGTGGTTCGGGGAAGGAGCTGGTGGCACAAACGGTTCATGCACGGTCCCTAAGGCGGGAAGGGCCGTTAGTTAAAGTATTTTGTGCCGCTTTACCCGACGGTCTATTGGAAACAGAGCTTTTTGGTTATGAACAGGGGGCTTTTACAGGGGCGGAGCGGAAAAAATTAGGAAAGTTTGATTTTGCACACCAAGGAACCATTTTTCTGGATGAAATCGGAGAGATTCCTTTTTCTCTTCAAGGAAAATTATTGCAGGTTTTACAAGGAGGCATTTTCTCCAGAATCGGTGGAAATGCCGATGTGAAAGTAGACGTGCGGGTGGTTGCAACCACCAATAAAGTTATGCGAAAGGCCATTGAAGTGGGGACCTTTCGGGAAGACCTATTCTATCGGTTAAATGAAGTTGAAATTTACCTTCCGCCCTTGCGTAAGAGAAAGGAAGAGATTCCATTTTGGGTTAATTTTTTTATTGTAAAATTTAATCAGCGTTTCAATAAACATTTCTCATCGATCTCCCCAGATTTGATGCAGCGATTTATGATGTATGATTGGCCTGGTAATTTAAGAGAAATTGAGAATTTCATTCAAGAACTGGTTCTTCTGGGGAATGAGAAAGTTCTAACGGAAAGACTAAAACCGAAACCTGGGGAAGAAACAAATTCAGAGAGTCCTCCCAAGTCGCTAAAGTTTCAGGGGGAGAAGAAAAGAGTTCCTCCGCGGTTAGAGAGCCCGTGGTTAAACGATCTTTATCCGACTCTAAAAGAGGTTGGCCGGAGGGCGGCCCGAAAGGCGGAACGGGAACTCATATGGGTCATGCTGAATGAAACCCACGGAAATCGAAAAGAGGCCGCCCGGCGGTTGGAGATTAACTATACAACTCTTTGCCGGAAAATATCACTATATAGTTTAGGGGGTCGAGAAAGTAGATCTTCCTGGGTTTAGAGGGGAGCTGTTTTTCCTTCCTGATTTATTTTACTGATTAGAACCTAATTAGTTTATAACACCGCTGGAAATAACGATTTTTCTTGACAAGGGCTTCCAGAAGAATATGATAGGTAAAGTTTCCCCCCCTTTTTCAAATAGGGGATCCTGAGGTCCAAGGGATATCCTGAGAGGAGCGTCCCATGGTTCGAATATCCTCCCAACAGGGGCTAAAAAAGAAATTTGTTTTGGCCCTTCTTGTTGCTGGGCTCCTTCCCGGCATCGTCGCTCTTTTTGCAACCTACCTTTACAGTAAAAAAATTCTTACACAATCTATTGGGGTAAACTTTCAGGAAATTGCCTCAGCCGTCGCTAAAAAAGTAGAAATCATTATTAATCATGATATTGAGGATGCGCAAACCTTAGCGCTTTCTCCTGCCATTCGAAAAACCCTTGAAACGGTTCTCCATGGGAAAGGAGAAGGATTTCAGTCCGAAAGAAAAGGGAGGGTTCAATCTGTGCTGGAAAATCCAGCAGCTGACCAATTCCGAGCCCTTGAACGCCAGCGGAAGGGGGAACTTGAGTACAACAATATATTAATTGCTGATCCCAAAGGAAGGGTGGTAGCGGCCCTTCGGAGTCCAGAGCAAACCTTTTATTCCGAAACCGTATGGTTCCAAAGCAGTTTCCACAAAGGAGAGGGGGCAAACTTTGTTAGCAATCTTTATTTTGATGAAGGGAGAAAGAATTATTTTTATGATGTTGCCGTTCCCATTTGGGACGAAAAAGGAGAAGAGGTGAATGGTGTTTTGAAAATGGGAATTCCCCGGGATAAATTGTTGAAGGCCATTTTGGAAGTCCGGGTTGGGAAAACAGGCCACGCCATGTTGGTCAGTTCCCTAGGGAATCCGCTGATCTGTCCTATCCTGCCGCCAACCGACCATTTGATTAATGAAGGATTAATGAAACAAATCTCACAGCCACAGTCTTCATGGGGGGTGGCGGATGATGACGGCCACGGGGGAACGGATTCAATCGTAGGGTTTGCCCCCATTGCCTTTAAGCGACCATTGGATGCTTTAAGCCTGGACCAAAATAACTGGTATGCCTTTATTCGCCAACACCCCAGTGAATCTTTTGCTCCGGTGTATAGTCTCCTGACCAAGGTGGGCATTCTGGGGTTTGGGTTGGTTTTTGTAATCTCTTCTCTGGGATACCTGGTTGGAAAACAGATTGTGAAACCCATTCTTCTCCTTAAGGAACGGGCACAGGCCATTGGACAAGCCAGCTATTCACTGGCCACCCAGGACGTTCAACATTTAAATAGCCACCATTTCGGGGAGCGGATTGAGGTCAAAAGCAGTGATGAAATTCAAGAACTGGCCCAGGCGTTTAATCAAATGTCTCTTGCCCTGGAAGAAAGTCTCCACACCATTAAGAAACAGCAGAAAGAGTTGGTGGTGAAAAATGAACTGGCGTCCATTGGGCAATTATTAGCAGGACTGACCCATGACCTTAAAAATCCCCTTGGTATTATTCGTAGTTCGGCACAAATTTTAAACGACAAGAAAGAACCGGCCAAAGTTAAAAAGGAAGTGGGTCGGTATATTATTGAGGAGGTAGACCGTTTAACCTATCGAATTAATGATTTTTTGCGTTTTGCCCGTCCCCGTCCTCCGGATAACAAGCCCGTCCATTTAGAAAAAATCATCGAACGATCCCTGTGGCAGTGGGCGGCCCAAGGAGAAGACTATGGAAAAATCAAATTAATTAAGGAAATCTCCTTTTCCCTCCCAATGGTCAATGTGGACCCGGAACACCTTTTAGAGGCTCTCTTTAATTTGTTAAACAATGCTCGGGAGGTCATGCCCGAAGGAGGAACGGTTACCCTTCGTGTCTGCCAAAACCAGGAGGGATTGTTGGAAATTTCCATTCAGGATACAGGGGAGGGGATTGCCACGGAGGATATGGGTAAAATTTTTGACCCCTTCTTTACCACCAAGGAATATGGAATCGGGTTAGGCCTGACCAACGTGAAGCGCTTAATCGAAGACAATGGGGGCCGAATCATTGTTCAAAGTCAAAAAGACCAAGGGACGACGTTTACCATTCTTTTCCCTCCTTGTCACGAAACTGAAGGTGTAAAAGATGATTCAAGCCAAGTTGCTCATTATTGAAGATGATCAAAAAATGCGGCGGCTCCTGGAACTTATTCTACGTCAAGAGGGATATGAAATTATAACCTCCAGCGGAGGGGCAGAGGGAATCAAAAAACTTCAGGACAATCCCTGTGATTTGATTTTGACCGACCTTCAAATGGAAAAAATGGATGGAATGCAGGTGTTGGACCATGTGAAAAAAAATCACCCCGGTATTCCAGTTTTGATTATTACCGGGTATGGAACGGTAAAAACGGCGGTGGAGGCGATGCAACGGGGTGCATTAGACTATATCACCAAACCCATAGACAACGAGGAATTGAAGCTAATCATCCGAAGGGCCCTCGAGGTTCAAAATATCACCCTGGAGAATAAGACCCTATCCCAAGGGATTAAAAGGAAATTTAGCTTTGAGAGCATCATTGGAAATTCACCCCCATTATTCCTCGTCAAAAAACTGGCTGAAGAGGTTAGTAATACCGGAATGACGGTCTTGATCACGGGAGAAAGCGGAACCGGGAAGGAACTTCTTGCCCAAGCCATTCATTACCGGAGTGACCGGTCCCGTTTTTCAATGGTGCCAATTAATTGTGCCGCCATTCCAGAGACCCTATTGGAAAGCGAACTCTTTGGTTATGAGAAAGGGGCTTTCACTGATGCGAAAATTTCCAAACCCGGCCGAATTCTTCTGGGGAATAAGGGAACCATTTTTTTGGATGAAATTTCGGAAATCAGCCCCAGAACCCAAGTAAAGCTCCTCCGGGTTCTACAGGAAAGAGAAATCGAACCCCTGGGATCTACCCAACCGGTGAAAGTGGATGTCCGGATTATTGCAGCGACCAATAAAGATCTTATGGAGTTAATCAAGCAAGAAAAATTCCGAGAGGACCTATATTACCGGTTAAATGTTTTTCCTCTTCACCTTCCCCCCCTACGGGAGCGGAAAGGGGATGTTCGTATTTTGGCTGAACATTTTTTAGAGAAATTTAATATTGAAATGGGAAAAAGGTTTAAGCATTTTTCCGAAGAAGCGTTAAGAATTCTTGATGATTACCCTTGGCCGGGCAATATCCGTGAACTCCAAAATACCGTAGAACGGGTCCTCCTGACTTGTAAAGGAGAAGTGGTGGAACCCGAGGATTTACCGGATAACCTTGGGCAAATTTTATCCAATTTAATACAGCCGCCTTCTCTTTTATCACTGGGGCTCTCTATAGAAGATATCGAAAAAAGAGTCATCGAAGAGGCTTTGGAAAAAACCCAAGGAAATGTTTCGGATGCCTCAAGGCTTTTGGGTGTAACACGAAATACCCTTCGCTATCGGATTCAGAAATATGGGCTTCAGGGATAATTCTCCTGAGAAGCCGAGGGCCATTTTTATATGATCTATAAAGGAGACACTGGTGGAAATATTAATATTTGGTAATAATAAATTGGAGATCCATTTTGGCCGATCCCCAGAAAACGGGCTGGAAATTTCTTGTAAAGGGAACTATATTTTAAATTATGAACGGATCGAACAGGAAATTACCTGGAAAGACCTGATCCACCGAACAAAGCCCTGCTGGATTGCTTTTCTTTCCGAGGAATCTATAAAAAAAGATTTTAAAAATAGCTGGACCCGTTTCAAAAAAGAACTGTCTTCCTTGGTTACTTCCGAAGGGGAAAGGGGATTGCTTCATGATTATTTTGAAATTTGCGAAAGATGTTTTCCAGATGACGGACAACCCAAGTCTTCCATGGAAACCTTACGTCATCCGGCTTTGATTCCTCAGGTGTGGTTAAATTGGATTCATTTTACACCCGAGAATAATGTCCGTTCTAAAAAAGTTAAGCAAGAACCCTTCCAGGTGGATTTTGTCCTGTTTTATTCCGGCCGAAAAATTGTTATGGAGATCGATAAGGTGATTTCTGTGGATGAACAAACGGATAATGGAAACCGGTCCGAGAAAAACCAGTCCGATCTGAATCTGGAAAAATATACCGAGAACCTTAAAAAAGACCGGTGGCTTCGCCGCCAGGGGTGGGAGGTTTGGAGATTTTCTGAAGCTGAAATTAAAAATAAAAATTTTGGGTTGTGGGGAGCGTTACAGGAAATGGAATGTGAAGATTTATTTTTTTGAGAACCGTTTATTTTTCTTTCAGGCTACCGATGCCATTATAATAGACCTTGAAAAAGCGGAGAAGGTCTCGGACCGAAATTATTCCTATAATTTTCCCGTTTTCGGTTAAGGGAAGATGGCGTATTCCTTTATCTTTCATTAAATCATTCGCTTTTTCAGGTTCTGTTTTAATCTCCAGACTAATAATCGGTGTGGTCATAATTGATTCGATGGTCACCTTTTTGGGGTCTAGACCTTCCGCTGCCGCTCGACGGGTAACATCCGTTTCACTGAAGATTCCCACATATTCCCCATCCTTGACCACCAATAAGGACCCGATTCGTTTATCCCTCATAATCTGGGCGGCCTGTTGAAGGGAGGCATTGTACTCCACAGTGACAATTTCACGATTGACCAGTCTGTTTAGAACGTCCATTTTTCCTCCTTGTTTGTCATTGCTTTTTGGTTGTTTAGCGTTTTGACCCCCGGTCGCATTGCCACACATGCCACCTTGGGAAAAAGGTCACTTTTTTATTCCCATAAATATTTTTAATTATATCGCTTAATGGGGATTTTGGGTAACTATTTCATAAACGTCAATTACCAACAAGGTAAAAATCATCTCTTTTACCGGGATTTCATTCACCGCAGACACTTTCCATTGGGGAATTCCGGGTTCATAGGAATGGGTTAAATCCACAGATCTATTCTTTTCAATGAATTTCTATGAGCCTATGGAGCCCATTTTTTCCTGTCAAACAACACAACCCAGGAGTTTGGCCATGAAATGATAAAGGGGGGGGAAATAGGTACTGAATATTTTTCGAGTTCCAATGAATCTCAAAATGAGCAGTTTGAGTATGCCAATTTTGTGTATTGGGATCAATGAACCAGTGTTTGAGTAGAGGAGTCCCAGCGCCATTCGGCCTCGTCTCCAAAGAGGTGAACGCCCCCTAACCAACGGGCAATCCCATTTTCTTTGATATTATCGCTCCTTCCCGACAATATCTCACGGCCTTTTTGTGTCATCTGAACGGTTAATTTTGAATGGGGCTTTCCCAAACTTCGCCATTGTCCATCTCCCCGAATTGAAAGGAGAGGTTCATCCCCTGTGGCCAGATGCTGTAAATATGGCCAAAACATTGTTATCCCCAACCATGGATTCTCCTCTTTCTTTTGAACTGCTTCAAAAATGCGAAAGGGTTGGTATTCTCCCATTGAAATGACCTCCAGGGAAAAGCGTTCGGTTAAATTCAATCCATTTTGTTTTGAGGGGAATTGTTGAAGATGTCGAATTAAGGCCCCTTTTAGATAGGGAAGGGAAGAAGAATCCTGCTTGGTTATGCTTTGGATTTTGGAAGGGTTTGAAGAGCAAAACGCTTTCCATGTTTTTTGGGCCAATTCAAATTCCTGAGGGGTGACGGGGTGCTTTTTTTCAAATAGGATCTTCAAATTTTTTGAATTCATATTCCCTAAATGTTTTCCGGAATAAATGAGTTCAATTTTGGTTTTTCCTAATGCCTGTTGTGAAAACCAATTCAAAAGATAGATGAGAATAATTTGATCAAATAGGCCATGTTCAAACCAAAGGATGACTTCTTTGTGGTTTAAAAATTCTTTTAAATTTTCATCCTGTTGAGAGAGGCAATTTAAAGCATAATCTAAAGTTATATTATAGAAATCCGAGGCAAATTTAGCACGGGTTGCCCTCCATTGTTCGCGGGTTAGCCCGGATGGGGTCGGGCCCTGGCATAGAGGATCCGCCCACTTCATGTATTTCCCGGGAAAGTTTACCTCTTTTAATTTGTACAATATATCATCGCCACAACGAATGTGTAACATGGCTACCTCATGTTTTGAGTCGCTTCACCCAGGTTTAAACCAATGACACCCAGGATAATTAGGCCCAAAGAAAGTAGTTTCAAGCTGGTTGCGGGCTCTTTAAACCAAAATATTCCCACCCCAGCAATTAATGCGGTTCCAATTCCTGCCCAAAGTGCGTAGGCAATGCTGAGATTAATGGTTTTGAGGGCTACGGTTAATGATCCGAAGCTTAACCCATAAAAAATGAAAATGAATAAAGAGGGGGTTATTTTTGTAAAACCATGAGATATTTTCATTGATACGGTTCCGGCTACCTCCAATAGGATCGCGAGTAAAAGGAAAAACCAGCTCATCCAGTATACCTCCCCATTTAATTCAAAATGGATTGAAAAAAAACTAAAATCTGTTGTAAAAATAACAGGTTAAGATAAAAACCTATTTTAAAAATTTAAGTGTGTAATTGAACATAGCGAAATTGAATTTTCCTGTCAAACCTAATGTATGATGAAAACTTTTTTTCTCACAGACCCTTTTTTAAAGGTTAATCTTTTAAAAAATAAAAATACAGGTTTTTGGAATAGGATAGGTGGCTTTCACCCTTAATGAAATTAGAATTGCCCCTTGATAAAGGAATATTGACTCTGATCAATGATCCATGATAAACAAGCGCCCAACCCTAAAGAAAAGGAGGATACTCATGTTTGGAAACACAATCCAGAAAGCGTTTATTGGGGCATTCCTGATATCCCTTTCCTTTTTTCCCCTTAATGCTCACGCCGATGAAGATTTTAAATTGATTTCGGTTTTGGTGGGTGAAGGGGGAAATATTTGGCTGCCTTCAACGATCATTGTTGAAAAAGGCAAAGAAGTCAAACTAAGCCTGAATAACCTGGTGAACAAGGAGCATGGGTTTACCATCGAAGGCCTTGATGTGAAAGAGGTCATTAAGGCAGGCGGATCTAAGGAAATTTCCCTCAAACCTGCTAAAGCAGGGGTTTATCGGTACTTTTGCCATCTCCACAAGGGACATGTTGGGGGCCAATTGCTGGTACAGTAAATGGCAGGAGCCTCTTCTTTATTTTTCTTTTAAAAAAGCCTTTAAAAGGTCAGGATGCTGGACAGCAAGACGGTTAAAAGGATTGTCGGATAGGGATTGCCCCCCATCGATTAGGACGCAGTTTCCCGTAATGTAGGCCGCGGCATCGGACAGTAAATAGCAGGCCAACAAGGCCATTTCTTTTGGTTGACCAAATCGTTTTAAGGGAATTCCTGAAAGAGTCATTTCTTCAATGGTGGGATCGGGCATAAGTGCTTTCCAAGCTCCCTCGGTTGGGGTGGGTCCTGGGGCAATTGCATTCAGTCTGATATTGAATTTTCCCCATTCCACAGCCAAAGAACGGGTCAAATTTAACACCCCCGCTTTAGCAACTGCAGAGGGTATAACATAGCTGGCCCCCGTTTCCGCATAATTTGCGAGGATATTTAAAATCACGCCTCCCCCCGTTTGGATCATATGTTTCCCCACCGACAAGGTACAATAAAAAGTCCCATTGAGAACCGTGTTCACAATTGCATTAAAACCATTGATGCTCAGGTTTTCGGTAGGACATAAAAAATTCCCCGCAGCATTGTTGATGAGCCCATCAATTTTCCCAAACCGTTCCATGGCTTTTCCCATCCCCTTTTTTACTCCTTCCGCATCCCGAACATCCAAGGGGAGAGTTAAAATGTTTTCCTCAGAGCCCAATTCGTGAGCTGTTTTTTCTAACCGTTTCGAGGTTCGGCCTATCAAAACCAAGTTGGCTCCTAACCCCAGCAATTCTTCTGCCATGGCTTTTCCCAGTCCGCTTCCTCCGCCGGTAGTAACGATGGTTTTGTTTTTAAATAGATTGGGTTTAAACATTTCTCAATTCATGGGATATAGGGAAAAGACGAACATCCGTTCCTGGAGTTTTTATTGACTTTTAATCATGATAGATCTCTTTTACTTTTTCTTCCAAATACCGAATAAAATAACTGGGGTTGAGAGGTTCCCCCGTAACCCTTCTTACAAGTTCTTCAGTGGGAAACGTCCTTCCCCAACAATGAATTTTTTGATTGAGCCATTTCTTTAATGGAAGAAGGTTCCCTTTTTCAATCTGATCCAGTAAATCTGGAAGTTCTTTTTTGGCCTGATTGAAAAATTGAACGGAATAAAGGTTTCCTAGGGTATAGGTGGGAAAATAACCAAAGGAGCCATGGGCCCAGTGAATATCTTGAAGCGGGCCCTCACTTTCTTTCTCCGGTACGATCCCCAGATAGGTCTTCATTCGAGAATTCCAAGCCGAGGGAATTTCGTTCACCTCAAGATTTCCCTCAATGACCTCTTTTTCAATTTCAAAGCGCAACAGGATATGAAGGTTGTAGGTCAATTCGTCCGCCTCAACGCGGATCAAGGAGGGCTTAATCAGGTTTATGGCCCCGTAAAAGGTTTGAAGGTCAATTTTGGAAAGCTGATCCGGAAAGGTATTTTGAAGATAAGGAAAAAAAAATTTCCAAAAGCTTTTTGATCGTCCTACACAATTTTCCCAGAGACGGGATTGGCTTTCATGAATACCCAATGATAAGAATTCCCCTAGGGGAGTCCCGAAAAACTTGGGGTCCAGTCCCTGGTCATAAAGGGCATGCCCCCCTTCATGGATAGATCCAAATAGGGCGGAGGGAAGTCCTTTCTCAAAGATCCGTGTGGTAATCCGAACGTCAGTTGGGTGGAAGGAGGTTGTAAAGGGATGATGGGAAAGATCCTGGCGTCCACGGGAAAAATCATATCCCATGGCTTTTAAAACCTTATGCCCAAATTCCAGTTGGCGATCCGGTTGATAAGAGACAAAGAGGATTTCATCTTTGGGCGGGTGAGCAGCCTGCCGAACTTTTTCCAATAAGGGAAGAATGCTCTTTTTTAAAGAATCAAAAAGAGGGGCAATTTGTGAGGCCTTTGTTCCCGGTTCATAGGTATCCAGCAGAGCATCATAGGGAGATTCGGTATATCCTCGATAATCCGATTCCTCCTTTTTTAATTTAATAATGGTTGAAAGGTGTGACTTAAAAAGGGAATAATTATTTTTTTCCCTGGCCTCCACCCAAACCTGAAGAGCAAGGGAGGTTTCTTTTTCCATTCGTTTTACAAAATCCAAGGGAAGTTTTTTGGCCTTGGAGTAGTCTCTCCAGGTCTCTCTCAAAAGGGCTTTTGATTGGAGATCCCAAGCCTCATCAGCGTTTTCCAATAACGCCCCGGTTTTTAAATCGATCCATTGGGAAAGGAGATTTTCCATTTTTGGCGATATGAATTGCTGATGGGCAATGCCTTGAAGCGTAGCAAGCTGATCGGCTCGGGCTTCCGCACCTCCCGGGGGCATGTAGGTCTCCTGGTCCCAGGAAAGAACGGCTGCTGCACTGGAGATGTGTTGAATCTCGAGTAAGAAAGAGGTAAGTTCCTTTAATGTTTCTAACGTTTTCAACGGGTTCTCCTTTAAAAATGAGGATTCATGGAGATCAGTCTAGTGCATGCGGCCTGTTTTTTCAAATTATTTTATAAATGTTGTGACGGATGATTTGATGATTATGTCCGATCACATTTACCGCATCATTGTAATCGCAGGGGCGGACCTGTGTGTCCGCCCCGATGGGACGGGTATCGATAATGATGGCGCACACATTGGTGCGCCCCACCCTCGAACACATCATCCGCAATGAAGATGAATTAAACCGCATCCGACAATATATCCGTGACAATCCCATGAATGGGGGAACGGATGAAGAAAACCTCAATAGAAGAGCCCGATAGAAAATTTACAAATTTTTCCACCGTTTGACATTTATACCTGTAATTTCATATTGTTAGAATAATTCATACTATTGAGAACTGCATTTCTAGTGTCCTCTTCCTCATCAATTCAATCCCCCTCACCTTTATCCTCTCCCCCTTCGAGGGGGAGAGGGGAGGGAGAGGGGGTGGCCAGCAGTTGACCATAGGACATTAGTTTTGCAACTCTCAATAATCAAGCACAGGAAGGCGTAAAGTTTAACTATGGCTCAACCCCCTCAAGCCGTCATCGAGTTGGTCAATCGGTTCGAGCAGAATATCGAATCCTACCGTAGTCCGGCCTATAATGAGACCCAGCTTCGACGCGAGTTCATCGATCCCTTCTTCGAGGCACTTGGATGGGACGTGACCAATAAAGCGGGCTATGCCGAGGCTTACAAGGACGTCATCCATGAAGATGCGATCAAGGTCGGCAGCGCGACCAAGGCCCCCGACTATTGCTTTCGCATCGGTGGGGCACGGAAATTTTTCCTTGAAACGAAAAAACCGACTATCCGTATCAAAGACGATATCAGTCCTGCCTATCAGCTTCGGCGCTATGCCTGGAGTGCCAAGCTTCCGCTCTCCATCCTGACCGACTTTGAAGAATTTGCCGTTTACGACTGCCGGATTCCCCCCAAACCCAACGACAAACCAAGCGTAGGCCGTATCCTTTACCTTACCTACAATGAATATGCGGCGCGGTGGAGTGAGGTTGCCTCCATTTTTTCTAAGGATGCCGTCCTCAAAGGCTCCTTTGATAAATTTGCAGTATCGAGAAAGGGAAAGCGCGGCACTTCCGAAGTTGATTCCGAGTTCCTGACCGAGATTGAAACCTGGCGCGATTCCCTGGCTCGTAATCTGGCACTGCGCAATCCCGACCTCTCCGTGTGTGACCTTAATTTCGCCGTTCAACGGACCATCGACCGGATCATTTTCTTGCGGATGTGCGAGGACCGCGGCATCGAGCTTTATGGACAACTCATGGGATTGCTCAACGGGGAAAACACGTATAAGCGATTGCAGTACATTTACGGCCTTGCAGATGACCGGTATAACTCCGGTCTCTTTCATTTCAAGCCGGAGAAGGGAAGGGCGGAAGCTCCCGATGAGTTAACCCTCATGCTCTCCATTGACGACAAGGTCCTTAAAGACATTATTAGACGCCTCTATTACCCGGAAAGTCCCTATGAGTTTTCGGTCCTGAGCGCCGATATTCTTGGGAATGTCTATGAACAATTCCTGGGCAAGGTCATCCGTCTGACGGCGGGACATCGGGCGGTGATCGAGGAAAAACCCGAGGTCAAGAAAGCCGGCGGGGTTTACTATACCCCAACCTACATTGTGGACTATATCGTTAAAAATACGGTGGGAAAAATCGTAGGGGCGGATCTGCGTGTCCGCCCTGACAGGACGGACACCAATAACAAGGGCACACACATCGGTGCGCCCCTACAGCGCATGACCCCAAAACAGATTTCGAAATTGCGCATTCTCGACCCCGCCTGCGGCTCCGGTTCGTTTCTCATCGGGGCTTATACCTATCTCCTGGATTACCATCGAGACTGGTATGTGAAGGATGGGTCTGAGAAGCACACAAAGGAAATTTACCAGGGTGCGGGCGGCCAATGGTTTCTGACCACACAGGAAAAGAAACGTATTCTCCTCAATAACATCTACGGCGTGGACATCGACAGCCAGGCGGTGGAGGTGACCAAGTTAAGTCTTCTCCTCAAGGTGTTGGAAGGAGAGAACCAAGAGACGCTAAACAAGCAGTTAAGAATGTGGCGGGAGCGCGCCCTGCCTGATTTGGGAAGTAACATCAAATGCGGCAATAGCCTCATAGGTCCGGATTATTATGAAGACCGCCAAACCACGATGTTTGATGATGAAGAGGTCCAACGGGTCAATGCCTTCGACTGGAAGGCTGAGTTCCCGGTAATTATGAAGGCGGGCGGCTTCGATGCGGTGATTGGTAATCCGCCGTATGTGCGAAGTATTACCCTGAAGGAAAGCGATCCTGTTCTTTGGGATCTATACAGGTCACACTATCGGTCAGCATCTTCAAGGGAATGGGATATTTACCTCATTTTCGTTGAAAAAGGTCTTAGCTTCCTAAAGAAAAACGGCAAGTTAGGTTATATCCTTCCAAACAAGTTCTTAAATTCTCAGGTGGGAGAAAATCTGCGGGCTGTTCTTTCTGAAGGGAGGTACCTCGAGAGACTTATTCACTTTGGAGCCTTTCAGATTTTCCGTGGAGCGACGAATTATACATGTCTCCTCTTTTTACACCGAGACGGAAAAGATTCAGCCGATGTGGCACGCTACATCGGGCCAGTCAATAACTCGAGGATACCGTGCCCCCTTCCTGAAGACGCACCAGTCTTGTGGAAAACTTCCAAAATTCTTGCCGCAAAGCTGATGGCGGGCCCTTGGGAGGTTCCTTCATCTAATGGAAAATTTCTTGAAAAGCTTAAACGATGGCCTGGGTTGGATAGCATAGCGCATGTCTTTCAGGGGACAGGAACAAGAGCAGACAGTGTTTACCTGGTAGAATTCCGAGGTAGGAAAGGGAATTCCGTTCGCGTTTACTCCCCTGAAAAGGACGCTGAATATTTGCTAGAGTCTACTTTTTTAAAACCAGCTCTACGTGGTCGTAGCATCGGCGCCTACGAAATAGCAGAAGAAGAGTTACTTCTTATCGTCCCTTATGAAGTTATCAATGGAAAAAGCGTGCTTGTTTTGGAAAAGAAGCTGGCTTCTCTTGCGCCGAGGACACTGGAATATCTCCGTGAATGTAAACCAAGATTAGATGAGCGGGAGAAAGGCCGCTTTAAAGGAAAAGGTTGGTATCGCTACGGGCGTCCGCAGAACCTTAACCGATTTGAAGTTTCAGAGAAAATCGTCTTTCCAGACGTAGCCAACCGTGGTGCGTGTACACTGGATACTAAAGGTCGGTGGCTTTTGGATACCGCTTATGCCATCGTGGTTAAGCCAAATACCCAGTGTGATCAACGGTTCATTCTTGCGATACTGAACTCCCCCGTCCTTACTTATTTCCTGAAGGAGACGGGCACGGCGCTGCGAGGAGGATATTTCCGACTGAAGACTGCGTATCTAAATCCATTTCCTTTACGCTCTATTAATTTTACAGACCCCTATGATAAAGATCTCCACGACAAAATGGTGATGCTGGTCGAGCAAATACTGGATCTACATAAGCGGTTGAAAGCAGCAAAGACCCCGGATGACAAAACACGGCTCCAGCGCCAGATTGACGCGACCGATAAACAGATTGACCAACTGGTCTACGAACTCTATGGGTTGACGGAGGAGGAGATAGAGATTGTAGAGGAAGCCACGTCGAGATGACCAAGTCCGTAACCTGTCTCTTTCTCGGCTCCGGTGCGAGCTATGCGTTGGCTGGCATTCCCCCTCAGAGTGAGTTTTTGTGTTCAGTTTTAAATAATGTGAAAGCTCGGTGGATCGACAATTGCGGTGTAGATAGGAAAATTAAAATTGGTAACAGACGTCTTTCATCCTGGATGCTAGATGTAGGCGATGTTGAACTATGTATGTCCTATCTTCATAACAGGGCAGATTATGCAGATTCTAGTCCTAGCAAATCAAAGAGAAATGCCAGAAGAGCGATTGTTAATATGCGTGTGGCCATTGCAGATTATCTCAGGAGTTCCAGACCAAAGCGCGATATTCGAATAAAATTTCTTAAGTGGTTTAAAAAGCTTCATGACGAAAGCGGCATTATCGTCATTATAACCACTAACTACGACCTTATATTGGAGAAATTACTATTAAGC
The DNA here is from genome assembly GCA_036397255.1 of Nitrospiria bacterium. Classification (NCBI taxonomy): domain Bacteria; kingdom Pseudomonadati; phylum Nitrospirota; class Nitrospiria; species Nitrospiria bacterium. Next base: position 15,902 of record DASWJH010000026.1, on the reverse strand, counting down.
TCAAAATATAGATATCATTATCCTGGAATTTCCAACAAACAAGAGGGAGTACCCATTTACAAACTCCACGGGTCAGTTAACTGGCTTGAAAAGCTTTGGTTCGAAAGAAAAGAACTAAAACACTCCCAGACACGGTTACCTGTCGTTTTCCCGGTTAGGAGATTGCTACCAAAACCGGGTAAAGGAAACAATAGACAATGGGCTTATTTATTTAGGTGGAAACAATATATGGAAAATGAACAAACTCACAACACCTATGGCCCAATTTTGGTTCCGTTTTTCTACCAAAAGGAACATTGGGTTGGTGAAAGTGGAGGGTGGAATTGTATTTTTCCGGGACATTGGCAAAATGCGGAACGATTCCTTTTAGAAAAGAGTCCCAATCAGTTTTATTTTCTAGGATATAGCCTTCCACCTGCTGATCATTATATGATGGCATGGCTAATCAAGATAATTGAAAAAGCCAAGAAAACTGGCGTCACGATAGTTTGCAAAAACAATCAACAGGAACCATTGGAGAAAGTACTAGAACCATTTTCACCTAATGTTTACCGATGCGGGTTAGAAAACTTCCTCGATGGTCATGTGTAACCGTGCCCTGCGGGTCGTTCTGACAGTTGGCATGATTGACCCGGATTGATTATAAAAGGTGCCTGTCACCTTTCGGAGCGTAAGGTATTGATATTGATGATGACAGGATTCATTGATCAGTGCCCGGCAGGCCGTTTTGATGATTGAACCGGATTGATGATTACCGTTGGTTTTCGTAGGGGCGAATCTCGTATTCGCCCTACATAGGACATTCGCCCCAATCAGGGCGCGGCAAGCAGCGCCCCTACGAAAGGCAAAATCCATGAAATACAACCCCGACATCCATCAGCGCCATTCGATCAGATTGAAAGGGTTTGATTATTCCCAGGCCGGTGCCTATTTTGTGACGATATGTGTAAGGAACCGGGAATGTTTGTTTGGGAATATGGTGGACGGAAAGGTTCAAATGAACGATGTAGGGCGGGTTGTCCAGACGGTATGGGAGGAATTGCCGAAACGCTACCCAGGCGTCGGAACCGATGCTTCCATCGTGATGCCGAACCATGTTCACGGAATTGTGGTTTTCACGGATCATGTAGGGGCAGGGCTTGCCCTGTCCAATCAAAACATCACGCCAAATAAACAGGGCGCAGCAAGCAGCGCCCCTACGTTGGGGGACATTATTCGTGCGTTTAAATCCCTGTCTGCAATTGGCGTAAACCGCCGGTTTGGGCGTTCAGGACAATCCCTTTGGCAACGTAATTACTACGAACACATCCTCCGAACCGAAGACGATTTAAACCGCATCCGACAATATATTCGTGACAATCCCATGAATTGGGAAACGGATGAAGAGAACCCAAAGAGGACGGGACTATACCCGGCGGGCCGTTTTGATAAATTGTTGTCTTGGGACGGGTAAGGGTGGTGTTGAATCCTCTGTCATGAAAGTTTATAATCAATCGGAGATGATCATGGTCCGTTTCAAATGGAGAGACAATGAAGAAAAGTCGTGAGGAGATCTTGAAGGTTCTTCAGAAACACCGGGAGGAAATTCGCGGTTACGGTGTCCGACGGCTGGGTCTGTTCGGGTCCTCCGCCCGAGGAGAACCCACCGAGACGAGCGACCTTGATTTCGTGGTTGAGTTTGAGAGGAAATCTTTTGATGCCTATATGGACCTGAAGGCATTTCTGGAGAAGCTGTTTGGATGCCGGGTGGATCTGGTGATTGCCGATGCGATCAAACCCAGGCTTCGCGGTGTTATCCTGGAAGAGGCGGTCCATGCCCAGGGACTATAAGGTTTGGCTGGAAGATATCTCGGAAATGAATAAAGATCCTCGCAGCAAGTTTGCGGGGTATTCAGAGAAAAAACTGAACTCTCAAATCCCCCTAACCCCCTTTTCAAAGGGGGAACTAAATAGCTATCCCGGAGCAAGCTACGGGGAATAGCAAGTTCAAAAGATCAATGGGTATACAAAGGGAATGTCATCTAAAACCTTTGCCCATGACGTAAAGACCGTTGACGCCGTGGTCCGAAACCTGGAAGTGATCGGTGAAGCGGTCAAGAAGATCCCGCAGAAGACCCGCTGGAAACATTCGGAGGTGGATTGGAAGAAGATCGCCGGCCTTTGCGATATCCTCATTCATGAATACTTGGGGATTGATGCGGATATCATTCCCCACTAATTACGATGTGGTTTCCCAGGGAAATCGGTTCTGCATGCGGCTTTCATGATTTGTCATAATGGGTGGATAAGACACGAGGGAGGGTAACCGGAAGGTAGCGAATGCCAGAGAATGTTCCGTACCTATTTGAACTAATTACCCCACTTGGCTTCTCAGTTCACACGACAGCGACCTATTGGGCATTGATCCAAGGGAAACATCCTGAGGTTGTCGATCAACAAGAAGCGGCAAAGGATTGCATACGGTTGCCCGATCAGATCAGACAGAGCAAACAGGACAAAACCGTCTATCTTTTCTACCGCCCTCGACCGCCATACCATATGTGTGTAGTTGTAAAAAGAACAAACAACATAGGTTTTGTGGTAACATGTTATTTGACGGATAAAATCAAGGAAGGAGAAAAGATATGGCCCACATCCGAGTGATACACGATCCCATCGGAGAAACACTGACCGTGTACTGGGAAGCGCCTCGAACAGATCAAGTTTGCGAAGAAACGGGTGAGGGAGTAGTTCTCATTAAGGATGCCCGAACACAAGAAGTTATCGGTTTTGAACGCCTGTACTACAAACCTGAACCTGGAACCAAGACCATTACGGTTGAAACAAGTGAAGCAACTTTGTAAATAGGTCCGATCAATAATCCCTGCCAAGCTGAACGCCAAGCTACAGAGGTGGCAAGGACGGCACGATACACCGGAAAAGGTTGCCGCCGCGCACCGGAAAGTGTTGCTGAAGCGAGTCGTCCAATCCATGGCGTTCGAGAATCAGCCGGTGAGTATGACCCGCCTCAAGGCCCTTCTGAAGGTAAAAAAGATCCCGGCGGAATAGACTCCACACTCTTTTTCGGTACGAATGAAGGACGCCTCACCTAAACAGAGATCCCAGAGCGGTTGTGCTGTTTTGGCCGGAGGAATTTTCTTCCAAAAAATTTTCTTGACATCCGAAAGGATTTTGTTTTATACAGGTTTCACATTAGAAGTCCAGGCGCTCGGGAAGATGGTGTAAATCCGTCACGGGCCCGCCGCTGTATATGGGGACGAAACCCCTGAAAACCACTGGTTAAAGGCTCTTTCCTAAAAGGGAAATGCCCCGAAGGTTTTAAAAACCTCCGGCCGGGAAGGTAGGGGAAGTAGACTGATCCATAAGTCAGAAGACCGGCCTGGGCAATTTAATCTTCCATCCTCGTTGGCAGGAGATGGCTGATTAACCTTTGGGGTGAAGAACCAGGGAACAATCCTCAAGGTCCAATGGGACTTTGGGGATTTTTTATTTTTGGGGCTTTTTTATAATGATAAATTCAAAAAAAGTACGTTTGAAAACTATCCATTTTCTATCGATTCTCTTATTATTAGCTCCAGGAATGGCTTTCGGTGAAGTGTTCACCGATGACCTAGGCCGGGAGGTTAAAATGGACGTTTCTCCCAAGCGGATTATTTCTCTCGCCCCGGGAGTTACGGAAATCCTTTTTTATTTGGACCTGGATAACCTGGTGATCGGGGTTTCGGATTTCTGCGATTTTCCAGCTGGAGCTTTGAAAAAGGAAAAAGTGGGAAGTTTGAAAGCAAATTTGGAAAAGATTTTGTCCCTTCAACCTGATTTTATTGTTGGGACCGCTGGGGTTTACCAAGAAGAAAATATGGTGAGATTTAAACAGTTTGGAATTCCGTTTTTTTTATTTGAACCCTCCTCGTTGGAGGACATTTTTAGCATGATCGAAACACTGGGAGACATTGGGGGCGTGAGGGAAATCGCAACCCAAAAGGTTCAAATGCTTCGTTTCCGCTTAAGGGGTCTTCGTGAAAAGGTTTCTCCCTTTTCAAGGCCACGGGTTTTATATGTGGTGGACCGAACCCCCCTTTTTTCAGTGGGAAATAAAAGTTTTTTAAATGACCTGATCTTTGAGGCTGGAGGTGTCAATATTACGGGAGATATTCCGAAAGCCTACCCCCTGGTTTCAATGGAGTTTGTGATTCAAAGGGATCCGGAAATTCTTATCCTTGGAACGGACCCAGACCAACCCCTTACGAAAGAGCAAATTCAATATTGGAGCCGATGGTCAAGTATATCGGCGGTCCGGGAGGGAAAAATTTATAAGGTCAACCGGGATTTATTGAGCAGGCCAGGTCCGCGAATTATAGACGGGATAGAAGAATTGGCTGGAGTGCTTCACCCCTCATTAAAAATGAAATTTGATGAATGAAGATCCTGACTTTTTCACGTTGGCTAAAGATTCTTTTGTTCTTATTTTCCGTATGGGTGGTTTCTCTCCTGGTTTGCCTTCTTCAGGGTACCGAGGACATTTCGATGGGGCAGGTTTTGGATATGATTAAAAATCGATGGACCCTCCAGGGGGGAGTTAAATTAAGCGAGGTTAAAGAGGTGATCCTTTTTCAGGTCCGGTTGCCACGTCTTCTTCTGGCGGCCATGGTGGGGGGGACCTTGGCAACGGTGGGTGTGGTCCTCCAGGCCTTACTGCGAAACCCCCTGGCAGATCCCTTTGTGATCGGCATTTCCAGCGGAACGGCCTTGGGAGCAGTCATTTCTTTGCTGATGGGTTTTCAAATTACTTTATTAGGTTTTGCGGCAACCCCCCTGTTTGGATTCCTGGGGGGATTGATCACCCTTCTTTTCCTGTATCGGTTGGCACAAATCCATGGAAAAATTTTAGTCCACACCCTTTTGCTTGCCGGGGTCATACTCAATGCCATGTTTTCGGCCGTCATCATGTTTATCACCTATATGGTTGATTCCACAAAGGTCTTTGGAATTGTTTATTGGCTGATGGGAAATATCGGATCTGTTGAGGGGAAAACGTTGGGCGTATTGGCGGTTTATATAACTGTAGGAATGGCGATTTTGCTGAGCCTGGCAAAAGGGCTTAATTTATTAACCCTTGGGGAAGAGGGTGCGTCTGGACTGGGTTTGCGGGTGGAACAGACCAAAAAAAAGGCTTTTTTGGGAACGGCCCTGTTGACGGGGGCAGTGGTTTCGGTCAGTGGATTGATTAGCTTTGTCGGGATCATGATACCCCATGTTTTAAGGATTTTGATCGGTCCCGATCATCGCCTCCTGCTCCCGGCGTCCTTTTTGGGAGGCGGAATCTTTTTAATGTTGGCTGATACCCTTGGCCGTGTCTTAATTGCCCCAACCGAAATCCCCGTGGGGATCATTACCGCTCTTTGCGGGGGGCCGTTTTTTTTGTTCCTGTTGCGTAGGAGTCGAATGAGGTTTTTTAACCCATGAAAAGCGATGATTTGATTTTCGTAAAAGATCTCGGATTCCGTTACGGCGCGGACTGGGTGCTAAAGGACATCGATTTTTCCATTCAACTGGGAGACGTTTTAGGAATTATCGGGCCAAATGGATCGGGGAAGACAACGCTATTAAAAATTCTTTCGGGGCTCTTCAAACCTGAAAAGGGGGCAGCCTATTTAAGAGGAGAAGATTTAAATAAAATTTCAAAAAAAAGGCTTGCCCAACATATTTCAATTATTCCACAGGAATATATGATTCCTTTTCCCTATACGGTCCTGGAAGTGGTGTTGATGGGGCGATACCCCTATTTGGGGGGATGGTCTTTCGAAGGGAAAAGGGATTATGACATTGCCTATTCTTCCATGAAACTTCTCGAGGTAGACCGGTTTTCCGATTGTTTGTTCTCGGATCTATCCGGCGGGGAAAAGCAACGGGTTATTATTGCACGGGCCCTGACTCAGGAACCGGAAATTCTTCTGCTGGATGAACCTGGGACATTTCTAGACCTGCAGCATCAGTTGGGGATACAGGAGATCATACAGGATTTAAACCAAACACAGGGGATGAGCTTGGTGTTGGTTTCCCATGATTTAAATATGGCTTCTCAATTGTGTCCAAGGCTCCTCCTTTTGGATCAAGGGAGGATGGCCCATATTGGCGCCCCCGAGAATGTTTTAACGGCTGAGTGGCTCCGAAAAGTGTATCACTGTGAGGTAGAAATCGATGTTCATCCCGTTACAGGCAAACCCAGAATAACGCCATTATCCAATGTGATCCGGAATGGTTAACCCTCAAAGACCTTTTTTTTTATTTTTATTCATCTCCCTGTTTTTTCATGGAATGGTTATTTACTTTGGCCTTCTTCATTTCCGTGTTTTGGAAAAGTCTGAACCCATGAAATCTCAGGGAGTAATTCAAGTTTTTCTTTTTAACCATGAAGATGAATCGGTTTCCCAAAACCCTCCATCAGGAAAAGAGGAGGCCCTAAATAAAAAACCATTTAAAACGGAAATGAAAACACCGGTCTCTAAAAAGGCAAAGGAAAAACAGAAAGAACCAGAGGCCCCAAAAAATGAGGCCAAGGAATCTTTTGAGGAACCGTTCCCCCAAAAAGAAGGCAATGCGGAACCTTTGGATCAAAAGATTATTGAAACGGATTTGGCGATCCCGGTAGAATACCCCAACCGATTTCAAGTTTTAAAGCAACCGGCCCATTTTCACCTGAGCGAAGAGGTGTGGAAAAGTGAGGGAGGTGTGGGGAATGAAAAAAATCGGGACTGGAAAAAAGACTATTTAATAAAATACAAGGAACAGATCGTTCGGCGAATCATGGAAACAAAAAAATATCCCCCTCTGGCCCGAAAAAAAAGAATTGAGGGAAGAGTGTCTCTTGATTTTACCATCGGTGCCGAAGGGGACGTAGACAGAATTAAAATTTTTCAATCCTCCCACCAAAAAATTTTGGACGAGGAAGCGATCGATACGATCCGCCGTTCATCTCCCTTGCCGCCGATTCCGGAAGTGCTGGGTCTCACAACGGTCAAAGTCCGAATTCCTTTAAGTTTTAACCTTACTGATGAGTAGGGTGGTTTTTTAATTGAAGAACCCCCGGAAAGGCCTCGACTGGCCATCGGGGTGAGATCGTTCGAACGCTCGGTCGAGGGAACGGGGAGTTTTCGCCGGGCTGTGCGATTTCAAAGGGTTCAGCATAGTATGACGCGGCCTCAGAAGGCCCTCAGGGTGATGGAAAAATCTGCAATGGATTGTCATTCCCGCGGAAGCGGGAATCTAGGAGACGTTGATTTTTCTAAATTCTGGATTCCCGATTAAAACATTCGGGAATGAAGAATCGGATTTTTGTAGGGACATCTCATATTTGAAGAATCCTCACCAAACCGGGGAGAGTGCGGCAGGCTTTGCATTTTCAAATAACAGAATGGAGGAATGGATGCGCCTTTCATCGAAAGCGATTATTTTATTTTGGATTTGTATCTTCTTTCCATACGAATATGTTTTTGGATCTGAAAAATCGGAAAGGGAGGAAGTCTTAGAATTATCAGAAGTATTGATTACCGCCACAAAAGGGGAAACTCCGGTTGAGGAAATCGGTCTGCAGACTTTTTTAATTACAGGAGAGGAAATTGAAAAGAAAAATATCCGGAATGTAAGCGAAGCCTTAAGGCAGGTCCCCGGATTGAACGTGTCCTCCCTTGGAAGTCCGGGCAGCACCACATCGGTTTTTGCGAGGGGGGGAGAGAGTGACCACCTTCTAGTATTAATGGATGGGGTGCCCGTCAATAAATCGGGTGGAGAATTCGATTTTTCTCAATTGTCTACCGAAAATATTGAACGTATTGAAGTGGTTCTCGGCCCGCAGTCGGCACTGTACGGTTCCGAAGCCTTGGCCGGCGTGGTCCAAATTATTACAAAAAAAGGGAAGGGCCCCTTAAAGGGTATGGTTTCCTCCGCAGCGGGACACCGACTGGAGGACAATAAACCCATTTTTGAAAATCGAATCGGTTTGTCCGGAGAGGGATTCACTTTGTCTTATGCCAGAATAGATGATCCGGGGATCCTTCCCATCAATAACCGGTTAACCCGGAATTCGTTTAGCGGGAGGGTGGATTTTTCGCCCAGCGAAAATGTTGCAATGGATTTGGTGGTTCGTTTGGAAGATAAGCGGATTGAATTTCCAACGGAAACTGCGGGGGACCGGTTCGACCCTTTAGACCCCGATCAATTCCTAGAAGAGGATCACTTAACCATCTCAACGGGAATCCGCCAGGGAATTATTCCCGGCCTGACTCACCAGCTTCGTTTGGGATTAACGGACCAGGACCGAAATTCAACGGACCCCCCGAACCCCGGTAGGACGTGCGTGTTCGGGGGATTTCCTTTTTCATGCGATGGGGTCTCTACGACCGTTTTTCAATCCGGGGAGCGCCGTTTTATGTCGGATTATATGGGGACTTTTGAAGGGGATCCCACTGAGGAATTCCATGTGGTTGCCAATCTTGGGGTGGAGTACACACTGGAGGAATTGGTTCAGACCTTGGCTTCGGATTTTGGTTTTGGTCCTTCTTTTGATTTTACTGATGTTTCCAGAACCAATTGGGGTTATTATTTTCAAGGCCAAATGGGTTTTTGGAAAAGGCTTTTCCTAGCGGGAGGAATCCGAGTAGAAGATAATAGTATTTTCGGGAATCACTTGAATCGAAAAGGATCCATTGCTTATCTCATTGAACCCCTTGATTTAAAAATCCGCGCTTCCATCGGAGAAGGGATCAAAAATCCGAGGTTTAGCGAGCAATTCGGAACGAGCTTTTCGGTAGGGAATCCAAACCTCAAACCAGAGGAGTCCTTCAGCTGGGATATAGGGCTAGATCAGGCCTTATTCAGCACCGGAAGTTTTCGTATTACCTATTTTAGGAATGAGATGGAAAACCTGATTGCTTTTGTGAATGATCCAGACTTCGGTGATCCTGATTTTTTGAATATACAAAAAGCGAAAACCCATGGGGTGGAGACCCACTTCCAATTAGACCCTTTTGATTTCCTTCGGTTTCAAGGGGGCTTTACCTATCTCATTTCAAAGGTGACGAATGATGGTGGGATAATAGACCCGAATTTTCAAATCAATCGCGAGTTAACTCGGAGACCACGATGGAGTTCTACTTGGGGGTTCGAATATCATGGTCAGGCATTATTTGTTGGAGTGGGCGGTCAATATGTCGGAAAACGGGATGATGTTAATTTTAACAGTAATACGCGGGTCGTCCAACCGAGTTTCGTGGTTTGGAATGGAAATATTTCTTATACGGTTTTAAAGAATCAGGAATGGCTGGAGCAGATGAAATTGTTTGTGCGTGTATTAAATATTTTTGATAAAAATTTTGAAGAGGTTTTTGGATTTACCTCACCGGGGATCAGTTATATTGGGGGAGTAGAAATCAAATTTGGGTAAGGATTTGGGCTGATTTTGGATTTTAGTTTTTCGTCCTATGTCCTTTTTTTCTTTTGAGTCCTCATGAAATTTTCATTAGTTTTTATAAAAACCCCAATGTTCCCTTGGGTTTGGACCGACTGTTCAGTCAAATAAACCTCTTTTTACAAGGCTTGAATCCTTTTCTACTTTATTTTATAATTCGGTATTATGTTGATTCAATGTCCCACATGTCATCATAAGGTCACGTGGGAAGAAAATCCGTACAGGCCCTTCTGTTCCCAGCGGTGTAAAGTGATCGATTTGGGCAATTGGGCTGAGGGAAGCTATTTTATTTCTGGAAAAACAAACGGAGAAGACAAACAGGATAAACAGGAGAAGGGCATCACAAAAAATTAATGGACATCGCATTCAAGGCAGCTGTTGATAAAGTTTTAAAAAGAAAGTAAAGGAAAAAGAAAGGCATCATCCTTTCTTACAATCCCATTTAATAAAATTTGACTTTTTTACCAAACCGCAACCATTTAACAGATGAATGAAAATATGGATCAAAAATTGGACCATTTAAAAGGCATTCCATTTTTCCTAAACAAAAAAAACATCCCGTCCAAATTCAACATTCTAGGGGAATCGGATGATTGTGGTGGGAAAAAACAATGGGGGCATATAAATATTGGACCAATTTTTAAAAATAAAACAGTTCAAAGGGAAAGGCAAATAAAAGATGGTCAATGTCATTACACTAGTTGGCGTAGGTACAGACGAGGGAAAGAGCCTCCCCCAAAAGACCTTAGAATTAATCAACAATGCTCAATTATTAGTGGGAATCCAAAAATTAACGGATCTTTTCCAAGATGCACAAGGGGAGAAAGTCCCCCTACCAAACTATCTGGATGATCTGGTAAGATTCTTAAAGAAAAATACTGAGAAAAAAGCCGTTATTTTGGCCTCCACGGATTCCAACTTATTTGGAATCTCAAAGTATCTGTTAAGGCGTTTCTCAAGAAAAGATCTAAAAATTATTCCACATCCTACCTCCATGGAACTGGCTTTTTCTGCCATCAAAGAACCCATGGAAGGGGCTGTGATTACCTCGGTTCATGATATTGAACCATCGGCCTTGGTAAAACTTGTACGGGAAGAGGAAAGGATCGGCTTTTTTACGGACCCCTCGTTTTCCCCTCATGATATTGTTCAACTCCTTGTGGCAGATGGGCAAAAAGATTACAAGGTGTTTTTATGTCAGGACGTAAATACCCGACGGCAAAGAATCCAGGAACTACCCCTTGAACCACTTGGGCGACGGCGTTTTTCCCCTCTTTGTATTTTAATTCTAATTAAAAAAGCCCCTTCCGAAGTGGTAGAGCCCATAACCCCGGCATGGTCTTTTGGCATTCCAGATGAGCGCATTGCCCATCGAGAGGGGATGATCATTCCCTCTGAAATTCGAGCAGTGATCTTATCGAAGATGCAGCTTCGATCTGAACATCTTTTATGGGAAATCGGAGGAGGGTCAGGGGCTTTTTCCGTGGAAGCCAGCCGACTGATTCCCCTTCGGGAAGTCTATGTGGTTGAAAGGGACCTTGTTCAAGCCCGACATCTTTACGAGAATATACACCGTTTTGATGCGGATATTATTACTGTGATCGAAGGGGAGGTTCCGGATGTTTTGAAAGATATCCCGGATCCCGATCGAGTCCTAATTGGTGCTTGGGAAAACTCCACTCCTCGTTTATTAAAGCCCATTTATGATCGCCTGAAACCCGGCGGTATAATGGTCATTCATACCTATTCCTTGGATATTTTAAGCGAAGCGAAACTTTTTTTGCTTGAAAATTCTTTTGATGAAGAAGATATCTCTATTATGGTCTCAAGAAAGGGAAGGGGAATGAATGATTTTCAAAATACCTTCCATCCCACTTTTCTTCTTGTTTCTAAAAAGGAACCCATAGAAAGTTGAATAAAGGAGACCTGTTTGAGAATTTTTTTTTGGCCTCCAAAAGAGGTTCCCAAAATTTTTGATATTTAAATTTGAATAATGATCTAAAAAAAGATACCTTTCTTTTTTCTTTCTTCACCAAGCCATCAGGGTTCCCACAGGAAGCGATAAATAATCAATTTCACCCGGGGCCGAAAGTGCCCTTGGTGCTTGAATCGTTCTTCCATTTAAAAAAAAGAATTTTTTCCGAGAGGAAATCTCTATGGCTAAAGCCATTATGGTTCAAGGAACTGCCTCTTTTGTAGGTAAAAGTATGCTGGTGACCGCTCTGTGTCGAATTTTTCATCAGGAGGGAATCAGGGTTGCTCCTTTTAAATCACAAAACATGGCATTAAATTCCTTTGTGACCCAAAAGGGTGAGGAAATTGGATATGCCCAATCCGTTCAAGCAGGGGCCTGTGATTTAATCCCAACGGTCCATATGAATCCCGTTTTGTTGAAACCCGATTCTGGAAAAGGAATCCAAGTGATCGTTCGGGGTAAGGTCCGCGGCCATATGGCTGTTTCAGAATTCAAAGGGTACCATGATGAAATTTTTAAAATTATAAGAGATTCCTATAAAAAACTTTCTGAAAAGTATGACATGATTGTGATTGAGGGGGCCGGAAGTCCAGCAGAGATAAATTTAATGGATTCCGATTTAGCCAATATGAAGATTGCACAAATGGCGGATGCTCCGGTTCTGTTAATAACCGATATTGATCGGGGAGGGGCTTTTGCTTCTCTGTTTGGGACGTTAGAATTGCTACCCCAGTTGGACCGGGACCGTGTCAAAGGGCTTATTTTTAATAAATTTCGTGGGGAAATTCAACACCTGCGAAAAGGTTTAGCGGATTTAGAACGCCGATGTAAAAAGCCTGTTTTGGGGGTTATTCCCTATCATGAGGCCTTATTCCTGCCGGATGAAGATAGTGTGGGGTTGGAGGATAAACCACGGAATATAACCAACCCTCAAGGGGTTTCTTTTTATGGGATCCGGATCGGAGTGGTTCATTTACCCCACATCTCTAATTCAACTGATTTTGACTCACTTCGACGTGAGCCTCAAATTTCCCTTCAATTTTTGAAAGGCGATGAAGATTTATCGGAATTGGATTTGCTCCTTATCCCCGGAAGTAAAAATCCAATCGATGACCTCATTTTTCTTTGGGAGTCTGGTTTTGCAAAAGCGATTAAACACTATGCGCAATCCGGAGGAGAAATTGGTGGAATTTGTGGTGGATATCAAATGTTGGGACAATCCATCAGGGATCCCTATTTCGTGGAGAATAGGAAAGAGCAGGTAATGGGGTTGGGCCTTTTGGAGGTTGAAACAGTCTTAGAAAAGGACAAGGTGACCGTTCAAGTAAAAGTAGAACCCTGTTCCGACGGGCCTTGGCCACAGGATTTTGCTTTATCCGGTTACGAAATTCATTCTGGAAAAACCAGGGTTCAGGAAGGGGCCAAACCCCTTTTTAAGAAAATTGAGCACGGGGGGGGGGAAGTTACGGAAAAAGAAGGGGCCTACGGAAAAAACGGACTGATCTGGGGGACTTATTTGCATGGGCTATTTGAAAATGATTCTTTCCGGCATTGGTTTTTAAACGAAAAAAGAAAAAAGAAAGCAATTCCTGAATCCTATGAAAAGGGTAGTTTTTCTCACCGGAGGAATACCGATTATGAAAGCTTAGCCCAACTCGTCAAAAACCATATTGACATGAATTTAATTTCAAAACTGGTTTCATAAAACCTCCCTTTTTTTATCTTAGTTTTTCCTGCAATCTCAAAATTTCTTACAGGATTTTTATTGCCCTATTTTTATAAAAAGAAAAGAGCCCAACCCAAAAAACAAAATATTTGAAAGCCAGGCTGAAATCCAGGGGGGCAGGATACCCCCGTGCCCAAGGGAAAGAATAAAGGAAAAGAGTATCCAATAGGTCATGCCAATTAAAATACTTAAACCGATCCCTTTGGTTAAATGAGTTTTCACCCCTTCCTTCAAAGCAAAGGGAATGGCAAGCACCACCATAATAAAACTCGAAAAAGGAAAAGCAAATTTTCGGTGAAGATCAACCGCATATTTTGTGGAAGAGTAACCCTCTTTTTTTAAACGGGATACATAGCTGGATAGTTCTGGGAGAGTCATTTCCTGGTAGTGTAGATTCAATTGTCTAAATTCGTCTGGGGTTTTATTTAAAATGACCGGCTCTTCTTGAAAAGAACGAAAATTAATGCTCCCATCATTTAAAAAATGTCGATGAATTCCGTTGACTAATATCCATTCTCCTTTTTGGTAAAGTAACTCTTTTGCCTCAATTTCTTCCAAAAGCTGAAAATCGCTTCCTAGTTGGTAAACGGTAATACCCAAAAATTGATTTTTGGCAGGTTCAATTAATTGTATATTGTAGATGGTGTTTTGGTTTTGTTTAAACCACAATTTTCCCTGTTTGAAAAACACATCTGGGTTTTTCTTTTCGATTAAGACCTTCCGAACAAATTGGGCCTTGCGATTCAAAGAAGGAATGAGGGAGAGATTTAGAAAAAGCATAATCAAACTGGCCAACAACCCAAAAACCAGAAACGGAATAATAATCCGGGAAATGTTTATTCCTCCGGTTTTAAATGCGGTGAGTTCATTTCGCCGGGAAATCAAACCCAATGTTAAAAAAGTAGAAAGTAATATGGCGATAGGGCACATTTCAAAAACGATACCTGGGAGTTTAAGGAGAAAGTAGAAAAGGATGTTTGAGACGGTGGCTTCATGGGTAACAAAAACCCTGATTTTTTCGAAAGAATCTATTGTCAAATAAAGGGTAACCAGAGCTCCCAAACAAATTGAGAAAAATTTTAGAAGCTCAGAAACCAAATAACGTGTTAATCGGTTCATATATATTTCATCCAATTCGCTTCGAAAATTTCCAAATCACAAATGGAGCAATAATCGTTGCGAGAATATTTGGTAACCATGCCCCAAACCAAGGGGGGATAAATTTTGAAGCTACCAAAATATCGCCGAAGACCCCAATGCTGTAATATAGAATGACCACGAAAACACCAATGAAAAATCCTCCTAAACGACCACTTTTTTTAAACCCTATTCCAAGGGGGGCACCCAATAACCCAAAAACCAAACAGGCAAAAGGAAGTGAAAAATTTCGGTGATATTCTTGAAGGTATCTTAAGGCCTGCACATCCTCCCCATTGGATTCAGCAAGCATTTTTTTAATTTCTTTTAAAGAGGGTTGTTTCCTTGATGGAGAATCTAGGGACGGGTCTAACTCAAAGTTTAAATCATAGGTGGCAAACTTAATCCGTTCATAACTTTTAGGGTTTTTGTCCTTGTGGTGAATCGTGCCTTGGGTTAGGCGAAATGCAATTAAATTAGGCGTTGGGGAAGAAACCAAGAGACCTTCCTTGGCGATAATTAAAATGGGTTCTTGGGATTTTCTAAGGTCGGAAATAAAAATTCCATTTAATTGCGTGTCTGATTCAATATGATCAACATATATCATCAATTTATTTGAAAGATCATTAAAAGTTCCCTCTTCCAGACCCACCGTTGCATTGGCCTTGAGTAAGTTCAGGGCCATATCCTTAAAGGAGGTTCCACTCCATGGGGTGGTGTTAAACGATATGAGATAAGTCAATGCCATGGTGATGAAAGAAAAAATAAAAAGGGGGCGAAGGATTCGATAGAGACTGATTCCCGCAGATTTTAGGGCAATCAATTCTCCATCAGCGGTAAAACGGCTAAATGTGACCATAGCCGTGATAAGCATCGATACGGGTATGGTTATAATTAAAAAAACGGGAAGTAAAGAAAGAAAAATTTTCCCAAGAAAGAGAAAACTCGCTCCACGTGTAAGGAAGGGTTCCATTAATCTTAATAACTGGTGAATTAGAAGAAGAGCGCTAAGAAAGCTTAAATTGATAAGAAAAGGGGATAGTAATTCCTTATAAAAATACCGGTCAATTTTTTTCCACATGAAGGATCCTTTGGTAACCCAGGCATTATATCTTTAATCTCCTTTTATTGTAAATGATTTGGGAAAATGATATCTAAAGGATTTAGAATAAGTGCCCGATTTTCATGTAAAACTTTTTTGACAAGGTATTTCGGGCGTGATAGGAATTTCAATAAATATTTTAAAGAGCTTCGTAGTTTGTGAAGGAAAATTTTTTTTAAAAAGATTAAAAGAAAAAAACATGGGAAGGATGTCCTTAACGGTTTTTTTTAAAAAAAAGGAAATACGAAGATGGATTAATCCGAGATGTAGTTTTCCGTGATCGGAATCAGGTTTAAAGGAGGTTAAATTGAAAAGCACTAGAGCGGTAAAGTTGTTTAACGGTCGAAAAGGGTTTAGTTTAATTAGAGTCTGTATTTTAACATTCAACTTGCTGAATTTGCGTTGAAAAAGTATAGTAGGGAAACAAAATCAGCAAGGAGGATCAATGGAGCTTTTGAACGAACTTTCTTTCACGCTTGAGAAACCGCACTGGGCGGTC